>DAOUID010000218.1:0-4711 GCA_034428315.1 Dehalococcoidia bacterium | reverse complement strand
CGCTACACTCCCGCCCCATGCAGGCAGGAATCATTACCGGCAAAGAAATCATCGAGCTCCTCGAGTTCACCGAGCCCACCCCCGCCGAGAACGAGGCCGTCGTCCGCATCAGCTACTGCGGCATCTGCGGCACCGACCTCCACGCTTACCAGTCCGGCGTCATGGAAAACCCCGCCGTCTGTGGCCACGAGTGGATGGGCGAGGTGGCCGCCGTCGGCTCAGGCGTGACCGACTTCCGCGAGGGCGACCGCGTCATCGGCGGCATCGCCCCCGCCTGCGGCGATTGCGCCGTCTGCCGCGCCGGCTACGCCCGCGACTGCCCCCACCAGCTCGGCAGCCTCATGGGCACGCCCCACGGCGGCTTCGCCCCCGCAATCGCCGCCGACGTCCGCCGCCTCACCCCCGTCCCCGATGGCCTCGACGATCTCGACGCCGCCATCGTCGAACCCCTCGCCGTCGCCCTCCACGGCACGCGCCGCACCGACATCCGCCTCGGCGACACCGTCGCGGTCGTCGGCGCCGGCCCCATCGGCCTCCTCACGCTCCAGTGCGCCCGCGCTGCCGGCGCCGGCCGCGTCTACGTCGTCGAACCCGTCGCCGATCGTGGCGCTCTCGCGCTCGAGCTTGGCGCCGACCACGTCTTCAACCCCATGGAGGAAGACGTGGCCACCGGCCTCGCCGACGCCACCGGCGGCCTCGGCCCCGATGTCGTCTTCGAGTGCGCGGGCATCGCCCCGACCATCCAGCACGCCGTCGACTATGTGCGCCGGGGAGGGGCCGTCACGCTCATCGGCCTCGCGAGCGAGCAGGCCACGATCGATCCCGGCACCTGGCTCTCGAAGGAGATCACGTTTGTCTCGGCCGTCGCCTACGCCCACAGGGAGTTCGCCATCGCCGCCGACCTCATCGCTTCCGGCCGCATCCAGGTCAGGCCCCTGCACACGCACACCGCCGCCCTCTCCGACATTTCCGGCGCCTTCTCCCTGCTGAACGAGGACCGCCGCCAGATCAAGATCCTGGTGGACCCGCGGCGCTAGGGGTCAGGGCCGCTCCAGCGCCGGAGCAGGGGCATCGAGTGGTTCATCGCGGGCTGTCCTCGGCCGGTCGCGAATCTCGAGCGAGACGAACAGGTTGAGAACGGCCGCCCCCGCCAGCACGACCGTCAGGATGCGGAAGGCGCCCTCCCCCGGATCCGGCCCGAGCAGCGCCGCGATGAGCGCCGCCCCCACGATCGCCCCCGCGTAGCGCATCATCGAAAACGTTCCCGACACCGACCCCGCCACCTCCCGCGGCCACGCCTCCAGTGCCGCCGACGAGCGCGCCGCCCCCGAGATCCCGAGGCCGAACCCCACGCCAATGAGCGGTCCGATGATCGCCGCCAGCGGCGGGTCGTCGAACAGCAGCGCTAGCACGACCGTTGCCGCCACGATGGCTGCCCCGCCGCCCAGCAGCAGCGGCCTCCGCCCCACCCGATCGGTGAGCGCCCCCCCGATCGGCGAGAGCGTGATCATCGCCGCCATCAGCGAGAACAGCACGAGGCTCACCACCTGGTCGCCGACGCCGCGTAAGTCCACGAGATAGAGCGGCAGGCTCACGAGGAACGAGTACATCACGAGGTTGGTGAGCGCCTGGCTCGAGGCCGCCGATCGGAAGTTCCGCGCCCCGAAGAAGTGGAACTGGACGATGCTCTCGCCCCAGCGCGAGCGCAGCCAGTACGCCGCCACCGTCACCGGCAACAGGGCGCCGCCCACGATCAGGAACGCCGGGTTCTCAACCCGCGTCGCGCTCCCGATGAGCACCGCGATCCCGAATACGGCCACGAGCGCGCCCAGCGAGGGCAGGTCGATGTGCAGCGTCTCCCGGCCATGCCCTTCGTCCGGGCGCAGCCGCAGCAGGAACGCGATTGCGACGACCGAGAGCGGGACGTTGACCAGGAAGAGGAGCCGCCAGTCCCCCGCCAGCAGCAGCGCCCCGCCGATGACGGGGCCGGTCGCCGCCGCGATGGAGAGCGCCGCCCCGTTCATGCCCAGCACTGTCCCCAGCCGCTCCGAGGGCGTCCGTTTGCGCAGCACGGCGATGCCGTTGGGCAGCACCAGTGCCGTCGCCGCCCCCTGCAGGCCCCGCATCAGGATGAGCATGGGCAGGTTCGTCGCCAGCGCGGAGACGGCGGAGATGGCGATCAGGAGGACGAGCCCCGCCATCATCATGCGGATCGAGCCGAACGCGTCCCCAAGCCGCCCCGAGACCGGCTGCATCGCCGCAACCGCCACCAGGTAGACGCTGATCAGCAGCGTCATCTCCCCTACGCCCACGTCGAAGTGCGACCGGATGGAGGGCAGGCCGACCGCGATCATCGTGCTGTTCAACGGCGTCAGCATCGCCGCCAGCGCGACCGTCGCCTGGAACTCGATGCTCCGCCAGCCGCCGTCCAGGATCAGCGTGGAGTCTGTTGTCCCGGCGCTCTCGGGCCGCATTCCCTCATGTTAACGACGTTGCCGAACCCTCACGGCGGTGAATCTGCCTGCTGGCGCTCAGCCTCAGGTCGAGGGTGCCTCTCCCGCGCAGCAGGCATCCCCGTCTATGTCGCACGCCGCCCCCGGCTCCTCAACCAGTGTGATGAGCTCCCCCATCCGAGAGGGATCGTCGTCGGTGATCGCGTAGACCTCCCAGCGAAGCCCGCTGGGGTCCTTTGCCCAGGCCTTGTCCTGTTCGGCGTGGCAGCACACCACCCCGTCCTCGATATCGAGCGCGTGGCCGAGCCCGGCAAGGCGCTCGGTCTCGGCGGCCACTTCGGCCGTCGTCTCGACCTCCACGCCAAGATGGTTGAGGTCGCCACCGCGCCCGTTCTCGAACAGAATCAGCTTCAGGGGCGGATCCGCCACTTCGAAGTTCGCGTAGCCATCGCGCACCTTGTGCGGCTCTGTCTTGAAGAGGTCGCGGTAGAACGCGACCGCGGAATCGAGCTCCGCGACGTTCAGCGCCAGTTGTACCCGTGCCAATGTGGACTCCCGTACCGGTCCGCTTGAGGGCGGCCGCCGTTGTTCTCCACCGAGTGTAGTCACGACCGTTGCGAAGAACGCAAGTCACCCCGCGCCTGGCTGATGCGCCGATGCCGCCCCTACCGTTCGCTCAGCGCCTTCGCCAGCGCCTCCCGCTCGTCGGCATCGAGCAGGTACTGCCCCAACCCCGCCCGCTGTCGCTGCCGCGTCACCTCGAACAGGACGATCGCCGCCGTCACGGAGAGGTTCAGGCTGCGCACCATCCCCGCCATCGGGATGGTCAGCTTCCGGTCGGCCAGCGCCACTGCCTCCGGCGAGAGTCCACGGTTTTCGTTCCCCAGCATCACCGCGATGCGCGGCGCCGTCAGCTCCGCCGCGTACAGCTCCTCCGCCTGCCCCTCCGCCACCGCCGCCGCCACCTCGTACCCCTCCCCATGCAGCACGTCGAGGCACTCGCGCGCCGAGGTGTAAACCTCGAAGTCGAGCCACTTGTTCGCCGAGGACGACGACAGCTTGCCCACCCGTCGCGGGTCGAACGGCTCTTCCTCGTCGAAGATCAGGCACACCCGTTGGAACCCGAAGGCGTCGCAGCTTCGGAACACGGCCTCGGCGTTGTGCGGGTCGTGGATGTCCTCCAGCACGACAACGCCCTGCTGCCGCCGCGCGGCCACGTCGCGATAGCGTTGCCTCCGTTCCGGCGTCGGCACCGCCCGAGCGTAGGCCCCCAACCCGCCCGCGATCCAGTGAGGGCGAGCAGCCTGCCTGTTCGGGCCTGTTCGGTAAGATAGGTGGACTCCCTCGAATGTCGGGAGAGGAGCAGGGCTGTGAGCGAATCGAACGGACTGGAGCGCGCCCGGGAGCTGCGCGACGAGTACGACGAGGCCGTCGTCGCCGAGGGCCGCGAGCTGGCCGGACCGTTCATGACGGTCTCCAGCCGCCCCATCGACCGCCTCTACGACCCCACCGATGTCGCCGACCTCGACTACGAGCGCGACATCAACCTGCCCGGCTCCTACCCGTTCACCCGCGGCGTCCACAAGACCGGCTACCGCGGCAAGTCCTGGACCATCCGCATGTTCAGCGGCTTCGGCTCCGTCGAGGAGACGAACCAGCGTTACCACGACCTCCTCGGCGCCGGGAACAACGGGCTCTCCATCGCCTTCGACATGCCCACGCTCATGGGCTACGACCACGACGAGCCCTGGGCCGAGGGCGAGTTCGGCTCTTGCGGAGTCGCCGTCGACTCCCTCGCCGACATGGACATCCTTCTCGATGGCCTGCCCCTCGACAACATCACGACGTCCATGACCATCAACAGTCCCGCGCCCGTCATCTGGGCCCTCTTCATCGCCGCTGCCGAGAAGCGCGGCGTGCCCCGCGCGAAGCTCGCCGGCACCCTCCAGAACGACATCCTCAAGGAGTACATCGCCCAGAACGAGTTCATCTACCCGCCCCGCGAGTCGATGCGCCTCGTGACGGACACGGTCGAGTTCGCCTCCGAGGAGATGCCCCTCTGGAACCCCGTCTCCGTGAGCGGCTACCACATCCGGGAGGCCGGCTCGACCTCCGTTCAGGAGCTCGCCTTCACCCTCGCCGATGGCATCGAGTACGTGAAGTGGGCGCTCGACCGCGGCCTCGACATCGATAGCTTCGCCCCTCGCATCTCCTTCTTCTTCAACTGTCACAACGACTTCTTCGAGGAGATCGCCAAG
>DAOUID010000217.1:0-4025 GCA_034428315.1 Dehalococcoidia bacterium | reverse complement strand
GGCCCCCGCTCCACGCCTCCACCGCGTCCAGGATGTTCTCCAGCCCCATCACCACCGCCGCCGTCACGTACCCCGAGCGGCTCAATCCCGTGGCCGCCAGCCGGTTCGCTGCCTGCTGCTGCGCAGGCGTCATCGCCAGCAGCGGCAGGCCCTCGCGCTTCATGGGCGCGTAGTTCCAGTGGCGTCGTTCCTCGTCATCGGCGAGCGGGCGGAGCGCCCGCCTCCGCTGGCCGTCGTCAAGCAGCGCGAGGAACTCGCGCGCCGCCGCCGCCATTCGCCCTGCGGTCTCCGGAGCCTTCGTCGCCGGCATGGCCCGAAGGATAAGCCTCTCGCCCGTTGCCTTACCCCCGGCGCCCCCGCCGCGCCGCTAGAATGCCGGCGCGCCCACCGCGCTCCGGAGGCCAGCCGTGACGGCAACCGAACCCCGAACCCAGACCGACCGCGAAGCCGCCATCGACGAGCTGCTCGCCAAGCAGGAGATCCGCGACGCGCTCATGCGCTACTCCCGCGGCATCGATCTGCTCGACCCCGACCTCGTGAAGTCGGCCTACCACCCCGACGCCTACGACGACCACGGCACCTTCAAGGGCAACGCCTTCGAGTTCGCCGAGCACGTCATGCAGGGCCTTTCCAACCTCACGTGCACCGAGCACTTCCTCGGCAACTCCCATATCGAGGTCGAAGGCGACCGCGCCTACTCCGAGACCTACCACGTCGCCTACCACCGCATCCCCGCCGGCGATGACGGCGTCGCCACCGACTTCACCTGGGGCGGGCGCTACGTCGATGTCTTCGAACGGCGAGGCGGTGGCCCCTGGCTCATCCTGCACCGCACCGTCGTGCACTCCTGGAGCCGCATCGATCCCGTGCTCGACGACAACGCCGCCATGGCCGCCAACTTCACCCAGGTGGCGCGCGGCGATCGCACCGACCTCATCTACCGCCTGCGCGAGGTCGTGGGCTAACCACGGCTGCGTTCAGGCGGTATCATTCCTTCGAATAGCCCCGCTTGGCCCTCACCAGTCCAGGAGACGGAACATGACAGCAGAAGCGACGACGGAGCGACCCTTCTACAAGGACCCTGCGCCCGACCAGATCCGGCGTGATCCGCCCCATCGCTACCTGCCCGTGAGCGAACGCTCGAACTGGCGCGAGCAGGGCATCGACATGCCCTCCATCCTCCTCCGCGACCCCGAGAAGCTGCCCGTCAAGGTGCTGCTGCACTCCATGTACGGCGGCGAGATCGGTGGCTCCGAGGCCTTCGGCCGCCGCTACGTCCTTGCCACCAGGGACGGCGTCGACCAGCTTCCCTGGGAGCTCGCCCTCGTCAACGCCCGCCTCACCTGGGATGAGTGCCGCCACACCGAAATCGTCCTCGAGCAGATGGCCAAGAACGGCTGCACCCTCGGCGACTTCGTCGATGGCTACATGGCCGGCGAGAGCCTCTCCAGCTCCAGCGGCAACGCTAACCCCGGCGCCGCCCTCGACATGATCAACAGCATGGCCTCGGTCCACCGCGGCGGCGAGGGGCTCGCCATGAACCTCTTCACCGCTCTCATCGACATGGGCCGCAACATCGGCGATCCCGACTGGGAGACCGCCTTCGACTTCAACCACGCCGACGAGGTCATGCACGTCGAGGTCGGCAACTACTGGGTGCCGCGCCTCACCGAGGGCAACGACGGCAAGCGCCGCGAGGCGATGCAGGCCCAGCAGGCCTTCGAGGAGCTCATCATGGCTCTCAACACCGGCGACGAGGTTGCGGCGCCAAAGGAGTTCGCGCTCTAGAAGAGCGGTCGCCAATCAGGCAGCAGTTCACCAGGCAGCAGTTCACAGTCGGGAGGAGCCCATGTCCGCCACCGAATCCACCGAGCGGTCCTTCTACAAGCCCCTCGGGCCGGGCGACCACCGCCGCGACCCACCGCA
Organism: Dehalococcoidia bacterium; assembly: GCA_034428315.1. Lineage (GTDB taxonomy): Bacteria > Chloroflexota > Dehalococcoidia > Tepidiformales > Tepidiformaceae > UBA2991. The sequence goes on along the minus strand of DAOUID010000217.1, from coordinate 2,099 downwards.
CCGCTACCTCCCCGTGGACGACCGCGAGAACTGGCGCGAGAACGGCATCGACCTCGCCTCCATCCTCCTCCGCGATCCCGAGAAGATGTCGCGCAGGGTGCTCCTCCACGCCATGTACAACGGCGAGATCGGCGGGGCCGAGACCTTCGCCCGGCGCTACGTGATGGCCACGAAGGACGGCGGCGGCGAGGACCTCCCCTGGGAACTCGCGCTCGTCAACGCTCGCCTCGCCTGGGACGAGTGCCGTCACGCCGAGATCGTCCTCGGCAAGATGCCCGAGCACGGCGTCACCCTCGGCGACTTCGCCGACGGCTACCGCGCCGACGATGGCAGCGTCTCCCAGACCGGCGAGCAGAACATGGTCAACAACATGGCTGCCGTCCACCGCGGCGGCGAAGGCATGGCCATGAACCTGTTCACCTCCCTCATCGACATGGGACGCAACATCGGCGACCAGGAGTGGGAGACCGCCTTCGACTTCAACCACGCCGATGAGGTCATGCATGTCGAGGTCGGCAACTATTGGGTGCCGCGCCTCACCGAGGGCGACGACGGGAAGCGCCGCGAGGCCATGGAGGCCCAGCAGGCCTTCGAGGAGCTCGTCATGGCCCTCAATACCGGCGACGAGGTGCTCCCGCCCGAGGACTTCGCCCTCTAGGCGCGTCCGCTCGGGGAGAGACGATGGCGAAACGCTGGCGCCCGCCCTTCAACTTCAAGCGCTACTGCGGCGACTCCGCCACCATGCTCGTCCACGACCTCGTCTGCGAAAAGCCCGACTGCCACGTCTCCACCTTCGAAGACGAGCAGATCACGATGTGGGACTCCGAGGAAGAGGTTGCCGAGGCCTTCGCCGGCGGGGAGTGGAGCCAGTGCCAGCTGTGCGAGTCGGGCGCCCTCTACTTCACCCCCCGCGAAGAGCTGAAGTAGCAAACGCCAGGCCCCCGGGCCGGGAAGCGAGACACGAATGGTCGAACTGTGGCATCCCCAGCGAAAGCTGGGCGGGGCGTTCTCCGTGGACGAATGCGCGCGCCGGCTTATGCACTACCGCTACGCCGAGGTCGAGATGATGCGCGCCCTCCTCCAGTGGATCGCCACCCAGCCGCAGGTGCACCACAAGGTCGAGTTCGGGCCCATCGCCTACCAGGACGCGCAGCACGCCGACATGCTCGGCAAGCGCCTCCCCGAGCTGCGCATGACCGAGGGCGCCGAAGGCCCCTACCCGCTCATGACCTCCCCGAAGATGGATCCCCCCAACGACGAGTTCGTCGCCTTCATGGAGGCAATCCAGGACCAGGACGACCCGGTGCTTCGCGTGATGGGCATCTTCGGCGTGCTCAAGCCCCACCTCGCGACCCACTACCTCTATCACATGCGCGCCACCGACCAGGTGGTCGATTCCCCCACCGTGCGCATCCTCAAGTTCATCCTCATCGACGAGGAAGAGCACATCCAGTGGGGCCGCGCCCAGATCGAGGAGCTCGCCGACACCCCGAAGAAGCGGCGTCACGCCAACGAGTGGCGCATGCACCTCGAGGAGATGCTCATGGAGGCGGGCGGCGTCATTGGCATCCGCGGGAGCGACGACGACGAGTGACCTACGTCATCGATAAGGCGCTCTGCATCAACTGTGGCTACTGCCGCCGCGTGTGCCCGACCGAGACGATCCACTACTTCGACACCGACGACTTCATGCACACCATCTATGCCGAGGAGTGCATCGACTGCAATGCCTGTGTCCCCGTCTGTCCCGTCGACTGCATCGACTACGACGACACCAACGTCCTCAGCGGCGACGCCCTCGAGCAGGCGCTCGCCAAGGCCCGTGAGTGGGCCCGCAAGCGCAACCAGGACGAGCTCCTGAAGGAGCTCGCCCCGCGCGCCAAGTTCCGCCCCTCGGTCATGCCCGAGAAGGCCCGCCGCGGCTCCCGCAAGGACTAGCCGATGGCCCTCAAGATCATCGACGGCTGCATCAACTGCGGAAACTGCCGCCACGTCTGCCCCACCGACACCATCCGCTACTACGACACCCCCGACCTCCAGCACACCATCGAGCCCTCCGGCTGCATCGACTGCAACCTCTGCATCGACGCCTGCCCGGT
>DAOUID010000216.1:0-11428 GCA_034428315.1 Dehalococcoidia bacterium | reverse complement strand
GAGCGGCCGCGGGTGCGCTTGCGGATGACGCGGTAGCGGTCGCTGTCGACGTCGAAGTCGAGCTCGACGCGCATGTCGTCGGCGCCGTGACGGATGCGGTCGTCCTCGACGCGCCCGCGGGCCTCGCCCCAGAGGGCCCAGGTGATGGCGTCGAGGAGGGCGGACTTGCCATCGCCGTTCTTGCCGGCGAGGGTGGCGAGGTGGAGGGGGGAGAAGTCGAGTTCGCAGTCGCGGTAGGAGAGGAAGTTGCGCAGGCGGAGGCGGCGGGGGATCACGGCGAGGTCTCCGCGGGATCGAGGCGATGGGCGTGCCAGCGCACGCCGGCGGCATCCATGTCGACCACGACGGCGACGCCGTAGCCGATGTCGCCGAGGGAGGCGGGCGATCCGGAGTAGACGGCGGTCGCGCCGCCGGCGCTGACGTCGCTGTGGACGTCCCAGTGACCGAGGGCGATGTACTCCCACTGGGCACTCTCGGCGAGGTGGTCGGGGGTGATGCGCAGGGAGCGCTCCAGCTGGGCGTCTTCGGCGACCGAGTGGCCGTGGGCGATGGCGACGTTCCAGGCGCGCTCCTCGCGCCGGGGCGGAGGGGCGGCCAGGGGGCGCTCAAGGACATCGACGGTGATGGCGCGCCCCCAGACGGCCAGGTCCAGCGCGGGGAAGTCGAGGAACTCGCCCTCGGGGTCGCGGATGATGCGGAGGCGGGGCGCGAGCGCCTCCAGGTCGTGCCGCTCGTGGGGGCCGTGCCGGCCGATGGGGTCGTGGTTGCCGGGCAGGAGCACGGTCTCGCCGGGGAAGCGGTTGATCTGGTCGGTGGCGAAAGCCACGACCTCCGGGCCGATGCGGGCGTGGTCGAAGAAGTCGCCGGCGATGAGGAGCACGTCGGCATCGGACCCCACGGCGAGGTCGATGACGGCCTCGAAGCCGGCTTCGAGGCGGCGGCCGCGGGGCTCCTCGAGGCCACGGGGGCTCGCCGAGTAGGCGCCGAGGTGCACATCGGAGGTGTGCACGAGCCGCAGGGGATGGGGATCAGGCGCCAACGGCTTCGCTCTCCTCGATGATCTCGGTGGCGGCGGCGAGCAGGCGGGCGCGACGCTCGTCGGCGACGTCCCGCAGCTTGAGGTACGTGTCAAGCGTCTCGATGGGCGAGGAGGCGTCGGGCTGGATGTTGGGTGGCAGGGGCGAGCGGCTGTCCTCGGGCAGGACGGTGCGGATGCCGGCGATGACGTGGGCGTCGGCCAGGGCCTTTCGCGCTTCGGAAAGCCTGAGCAGCGTCTCCTGGTCGCGATCCACGTGGATCTCGACCTTCACGATGGCGTCGGTCAGGTCGCGCTCCCCGATGGCGGCGAGAACTTCCTCGTTGGGGTCGGCGTCGCGGGGCTTCACGGTGATGCTGACGAAGGGCCTGCCGCGAACCTCGTGGAGCCGGGGGGCGCCGCTCCCGGAGAGGCGCTCGCCCCGGGGCTTCGTCGTGTCGAAGGCAAGGGTCATGAAACCCTTGGCGGTGCGGGCGTCGCCGAAGTCGACTTCGCGCAGGGCGCCGGAGTACCAGCAGGGTGGGTGGGTGTTGAGCTGCATGGCGTTGTGATGGTGGCCAAGCGCGACATAATCGAACTGGTCCATGTGGAGGGCGCTCAGGGGGACGCGGGGCACCGTGCCGCTCTGCATCCACATCTCGCTGCCGCTGTTGTCGGCCACGAGCTGGTCACTGAGGGGCAGGTGGCAGGTGAGGATGGAGGGGATGTCGGGATCGATGTGCTCGGCCTGGGCGGCAACGAGGTCGGAGATGGCGCGCTCGATGAGCTTGTAGAGCTGCTCGATGGAGGCGCTCTCCGCTTCCTCGCTGTTGGCGAGCAGGTGGGAGACCTGGGGCCAGGGCACGAAGGCGATCTGGAGCGGTCCGGCGCGGGTCTGGAGCACCTTGGGGACGTGGCCCTCGCGCTGGAACCAGCCCGCATCGCCGACGGTCACGTCGGGGACGTCGAGGGTGCGGAAGATCTCGAGGGCGTGGGCGCGGGATTCGGCGTTGGGGAGGTCGTGGTTGCCGACGAGGAGGAAGGTGGAGACGCCCGCCTCGCTGAGGCGGCGGATGCGCCGGGCGAACTCGCGCTGGTGGGTCTGGCTGGGCTCGCGGGCCTTGTAGGCGTCACCCGCGAATATGACGGCGTCGACGCGCTCCTCAATGGCGTGGTCGATCAGGTAATCAAAGGAGTCGAGGAAGTCCTGCATGCGCGTCGACCACGGCTTCCCGGGGAGGGGCCGTCCGTAGAGCTCGACGCCGATGTGCAGATCAGCGAAGTGGAGCAAGCGCATGGGCGCTTCCATCGTACGGCCAGAGGCGGTAGGGCTTCGAGCATAAGCAACTCGACAGCGCAAAGAAGTCAGTTATCGTTCGCCGAACGGGAGGCACTGTGCTGGAAGCGTTGCGTCTGGATGGGCCGCCGCGGCGGGTGGCGATCGTCACCGGGGGGAGCCGGGGGCTGGGGCGGGAGATGGCGCGCTCGCTGATGCTGGCGGGCGCCGAGGTGTGCATCGCCGCGCGGACGCCCGGGCAGCTCGAAGCGACGGCCGCCTTCCTGACCGAGCAAAGCGGGCGAGAGCCGCTCACGGTCGCGACCGACATCACGTCGAGTGCGGAGTGCGACCGGCTCATCGAGGCGACCGTCGAGCGGTTCGGCAGGCTCGACATCATGGTGAACAACGCCGGGATCGGGGATTCGCCGGGGCGGGGCAAGGCGGTCTGGGAGATCGAGGACGAGGACTGGCTGGGCGGGATCGCGGTCAACCTGAACGGCACCTTCTACTGCACGCGGGCGGCGCTGCGGCACATGCGGCCGCAGGGGAGCGGGGCCATCCTCAACATCGCGAGCGGGATGGGGATGCGGGCGACGCCGCAGAGCCCGACGTACGCGGCGGCGAAGGCGGGCGTCATCAACTTCACGCAGACGGTGGCGAGTGCCGTCGCGCGGGACGGCATCCGCGTGAACTGCATCACGCCGGGGCTGGTCGAGCAGCGCCCCACGGAGACGGAAGAGGAGGCGGAGGCGATCCAGAAGCGGGGGAGCTACATCACGGCGCGTCGGCTGGGGCAGGCCTGGGAGCTGGGGCCGCTGGCGCTCTTCCTCTGCAGCGACGCCTCGAGCTACGTGACGGGGGCGAACTACCCCATCGACGGCGGCGGGCTGGCGGGCGGCATCGCGCCCACCGGGCATGCGCCGGACGAGGTGGAGGCGCAGTTCAATGGCTGACTGGGAACGGCAGGAAGGGTACGACCTGGCCGGGAAGCGGGCGCTCGTCGTGGGGTTTGCGAATCCCGCGGGGCGCGCCATCACGGAAGCGCTGGCGGAGGCGGGGGCGGACGTGGCGGTGGCTTCGGCGACGATGGACGGCGACGAGGTGATGGCGGCCAAGCGCGCGAGCCGGGCGGTGGCGGGAATGGGACGGGAGACGTTCAGCCAGGGCTGGGACGTGACCCTGCCGACGAACGTGCGCGTCGGGCTGCGGCAACTCGTGAAGGAGTTCGGCGTCCCCTCGGTGCTCGTCTACAACGCCGACCTCCCGCTGGCGAAGCCGATCGACAAGACGGGCGACGCGGAGTTCGCGAACGTGCAGGCGGTGAACCTGAGCGGCGCGTTCTACGCGGCGCGGGCATGGGTGCGGGAGCTGGACGAGGGGGACCGGGGGCGTCTGATCTTCGTCAACAGCATCTTCGGGGAGCGGGGGGTGAACAACCTGAGCGCCTATGCAGCGGCAAAGGCGGGGGTGTTCGGGCTGGCGGCATCGCTGAGCCAGGAGCTGGCGCCGGCGGTCACGGTGAACAGCATCGCGACGGGCTGGATGGACTGGACGCCCGGGCGCGGCAGCGACGATCCGGCCGAGAACCTGCTCCTGCGATTCATCCCCATGCGGAGCTTCGGAGGCACGGAGAGCCTGGGGGCGCTGGCAGTGCTGCTCGCGTCGGACGCGGCGGGCTTCCTGAGCGGGCAGGTGTTCCGGGTCGACGGGGGCGTCTCCGCCCACCTGTAGCTACTCGGGGGTCAGCCCCAGCACCAGGTCGCGCAGCGTGACCAACCCCTGGGGCGCGCCGTCGTCGTCGACCACGAGGGCGCGGGAGACGCCGAAGCGCACGAGCAGCCGTACCGCGTAGCGCGCCAGCATGCCCGAGCGCACGGTCAATGCGGGCTTCGACATGATCTCGTAGACGTTGACCCGCTCGGGGGCGCGATCACGGGTGATCACCTCCCGCGCCAGGTCGCTCACCGTGATCACGCCCAGCTCGTCGTCGTCGTGGCGGGGGTTGACCACCAGCGAGCTGATCTGCAGCCGCTTCATCGTCGCCATCGCCTCGGCGGCGGTCGCCAGCCCGTCGATGGTGTGCACCTCGATGCCCATGAGGTCGGACACCCGTATCACCCGGTCGTCGATCTGATCGTTCATGGCGCGCCTTCCAACTCCTCGATAAGCGTGGGCAGCTGGGTCGAGAGGCCAACGGCGTCCTCGATGCTGATCTGGAAGGCGACGCCGGCGCCGCTCTCCTCGTCCATGCCCCCGGCCTCCGCGATGCGTTCGAGGATGTCCCGGGCTCGCGGTTCGGCCACGAGGAACAGGACCACGTCCCGCCTCGCCGTCAGGTCGAGGCCGAGAAAGGTCTTTCTCGGCTTCAGTCCCTCGCCGCGGACGCTGCTGATGATGGTGTCGCCCGTGGCGCCGCCCGCGCGGGCGGCTTCGATGATGTGGTCGGTCTTCTCGTCGCTTACGAGGGCGACGACCAGGGCCATCTTCATGGCTTCTCCTCCTGGTGTTCGCTCCGCCTGCGCCAGCGTTCCAGCCGATCGGCGACGATGGCGTAGCCTAGCACCGAGATGATGGGAAAGACACTGGCGAAGGCGATGAGCCCGAATCCGTCGATGAGTGGGCTGCGCCCGGGCACGTTGGCGGCAAGGCCCAGCCCCAGGGCCGCCACCACCGGCACCGTGACGGTCGAGGTGGTGACGCCCCCGCTGTCGTAGGCGAGAGGGATGATGGTGCGGCTGCTCCGATACGTCAGGACGATGACGACGACGTAGGCGGCCACGATGTACCAGGGCAGGGGCGTGCCGGTCACGATGCGGAAGCACCCCAGCGACACGCCAACGGCCACGCCCACGGCCACGGCAATACGCAGCCCCCAGGCGCTCACCGCGCCGCCGGACACTTCCCTGGCCTTGAGCGCGACGGCGATGAGGGCGGGTTCGGCCACCGTCGTGGCGAAGCCGATGGCGGCGGCGAAGAGATAGACCACCCAGTAGTCCTGCCAGCGCACGGCCCCCGCCAGCGCCCCCGCCCCCGCGCCTGCCTTCTCGGTGAGCTGCTGCGCCATCGTCTCGCCGACGGGGAAGAGCGCCTGCTCCAGCCCGATGAGGAACAGGGCCAGCCCCAGCAGCACCATGACCGACCCGGTGGCGATGCCCCTGATGTTGGGCAGCCGGCGCCGGAGCACTATCACCTGGAACACGACGAGGATGACGACGATGGGGGTCACGTCGCGCAGGGTGGAGAGCAGGGTATCGCCGACATCCGCCAGGAACTCCAGCATCACACCACCATCCCGTAGCCGAGGACGCCGATCATGGGCGTGAGGCTGGCGAAGGCGATCAGCCCGAAGCCATCGAGCATGGGGTTGCGCCCCCGGATGGTGGAGGCGAGGCCCACCCCCAGGGCGGTGATCAGCGGCACCGTGATCGTGCTGGTGGTTACGCCGCCGGAGTCGTAGGCCACCCCCACGATCTCCTCCGGCGCGAACAGGGTCATGGCCATGACGATCACGTAGCCGCTGATGATGAAGAGGTGGATGGGCCAGCCTTTCAGGATGCGCAGCACGCCCAGGACGATGGCGACGCCGACGGCGACGGCCACCACCAGGCGCACCTCCAGGGCGTACCGGTCCTGGGCGGCCTGGCTGTCACCGATGAACTGCGCGTCCGCCGCTACCTTCGCCCCCTCGGCCGCCACGGCAATCAGGGCCGGCTCCGCCACGGTGGTGCCGAACCCGAGACAGAAGGCCAGGGCCAGGAGCGCCACGGCGCTTCCCTTGCGCGCCATCCCCTGGGCCAGCGCCTCGCCCAGCGGGAAGAGCCCGCTCTCCAGGCCCTGGATGAAGAGCGCCAGCCCCAGGACCACGCATACCAGCCCGACGAGGACGTTGCCGAGATCGGGAAAGGGCTGCTGCAGGACGGCGACCTGGAAGACAACGATGACGGCGAAGATCGGGGCCAGGTCTCGAAGCGCGCCGAGCGTCTGCTTCGCCATGGCCAACGCGAATCGCGGCAATCCATGCTCCTCGCGCGTGTGCTGCATGGGGTCGACCAGGCCTCGAGGCGCGGCTACACCGTACGAAGCGGCGAAGCGCGGGTCAACGAAAGGGACCTCAGGAACGCCGACCCTCGCGCACTGGGGGATGGCTCCGTACGATTTCGCGCGATGGAGCGCACGAGCACGCCGCTGGCAGGATTGCGCGTGGTCGAACAGGCGGGCTGGGCGGGCGCCTTCGCCGGACGGCTGCTCGCCGACGGCGGCGCGGACGTGGTGCGGGTAGTCCCGCCGGGCGGGGACGAGCTGGAGCGGGAACCGCCGTTCTTTGGCGAGAGCGGGGTCTCGATCCAGGCGACCTGGTACAACGCGGGCAAGCGCGTGGTCGAGGTGGACCTCGCCGGCACGGAAGGGCGCGAACTGCTCGCCGGGGCGGACCTGCTCATCGAGGACTGGGGGGCTGACGACGCTCCCCTGGACGGCGACGCCCTTCGCGAGGCGTTCCCCTCGCTGGTGCGGCTCTCCGTGACGCCGATGGGGCACCAGGGGCCGTGGGCGGGGCTGGCAGTCAACGACCTGGTGGCGACGGCGCTCTGCGGGGCGGCATCGATCACGGGGACGCCGGAGACACCGCCCCTCACCGGGTACGGCAACCAGACAGCGCATACGGTTGGGCTGTACGCGGCCTGCTGTGCGCTTGCCGGCGTGCGGCTGCGCGATTCCAGCGGGAAGGGCTGCCACATCGACCTCTCCAGCCACGAGACGCTGACCGCGAACACCGAGCAGATGCTGATGCAGTGGTTCTTCCCCGACGGGGGCCGCTGGACGACGCAGATCGCGCAGCGCCAGGGCAGCCTGCACTGGAGCGGAGGCTACGAGCTCTACCCCGATCGCAACGGGAACGGGCTGATGGTGACGCCCTCGCTGGGCCTCATCGATAAGCTGATCCCCTGGCTGGAGGAGACCGACTCCGCAGGGAATCTGAACGATCGCGAGGAGTTTCCCGACCTGATTGCGCTGGTGAAGCAGATGCCGCACGTGATGAGCGTCCTGCGGGAGTGGACGGCGAAGAACGAGGCGGACGACCTGTTCATGGAGGCACAACGGCGGAGGCTGCCGTTCGGGGCGGTGTGGCCCGTGAGCAGGGTCGTAGCGACGCCCCAGATCGAGGCGCGCGGCTATTTCCGGGAGCGGGAGGTCGAGGGGTACGGCAGCGTGCCCTTCCCCGGGCGGCTGCTGACGACCGACGCAGACGGTCCCCCGCCCGGCCCGCCGGCGCGGGTGGAGGAGGCGGCATGGAGCGCCCGGCCGGAACTGGAGCCGGTCCCGGGCGAACCCTCGGCGGCGAAGCCGCTGGCGGGGCTGCGGGTGCTCGACTTCACGCACGTGCTGGCGGGACCGTTCGGCACGCGCGTGCTGGCGGACCTCGGGGCGGACGTGATCAAGGTCGGGACTGCGGCCCGCAACGCCGGGGCGAACACGCTCAACCACCCCTACTACCTCTCGTGGAACCGGAACAAGCGCAACATCTGCCTCGATATGCGCCGGGAGGAGGCGCGCGAGCTGGCGCGCCGCCTCGCGGGCGAGTGCGACGCCATCGTCGACAACTTCAGCGCGGGCGTGCTCGCGCGCTGGGGGCTCAGCCGGGAGGGTCTGGCGGAGACCGCTCCGGGGGTGACGGTGGTGGCGATGGGGGGCATGGGGAACTCGGGGCCGTGGAGGGACTTCGTGACGTTCGCGCCGACCATCCACGCGATCACGGGGCTGAGCTACCTGACGAACGTGCCGGGAAGGCAGGACATCGGCTTCGGCTACTCGCTGACGGACCACCTGAGCGGAGTGGCGGCGGCGCTGGGCATCCTCGAAGGCGTGGAGCACCGCCGCCGGACGGGACAGGGGCTGGACGTCGACGTGGCGCAGTACGAGCTGGGGCTGGGGCTCATGGGACCGGCCTTCCTCGACTACTTCGCGAACGGGGTCGACCCGCGGCCGGTGGGGAACCGGCATCCGTTCGAGGCCTGGGCCCCGCACGGCATCTATCCGTCGCTGGGGGAGGACCGCTGGGTGGCGATCGCGGTGCGGGGGGACGATCAGTGGCGCGCGCTCTGCGAGGCGATGGGCGCGCCCGACCTCGCGGACGACCCGCGCTTCGCCACCCACGACGCGCGCATCGCCAACCAGGACGCGCTGGACGGCTGCGTGTCGGCGTGGACGGCCGGGCTGGACCGGTACGAGGTGATGGAGGCGTGCCGGGAGCGGGGCATCGCCGCCGGAGCGGTGCAGGACGGGGGCGACATCGCGACGACGGACCCCCACCTGGCCGCGCGCTCATTCATCGGGACGATTCCCACCGGGGAGGGCGGTGAGCAGGGCGCCGAGCGCTTCCCCGCCTTCATCGACGGCCAGCGGCCCACGACCGCCTACGCGGCTCGTTCGCTGGGGGCGGACACGTTCGACGTGCTCACGGAGTTGCTGGGGATGGAGCCGGACGAGATCGGCGCGCTCATGGCCGAGGGCGTTCTCAGCTAGCGGCTCGCAGAGGGGCGCTCTGGTACGCTTCCCCCTCCAGAGGACGCCCGGGAGCGGCCCGTGACCCTTCACCTGTATTCCTCGCTGGGACGCGCCAAGCGCGAGTTCGTTCCGCTTGTGCCGGGCGAGGCGCGTATCTACGTCTGTGGCGTCACCCCGTACGACGTGACCCACCTCGGGCACGCGTTCTCGTATGTGAACTTCGACGTGCTCCGGCGCTACCTGATCTGGAAGGGCCTGAACGTGCGCTACGTCCAGAACGTGACGGACATCGACGACGACATGATCATGGTGTCGAAGCGCGAGGGCGGGCGGCCGATCGCGGAGATCCGGGACGAGAACGACGCGATCTTCCGCGCGGACCTGGACCGGCTCAACGTCCTGCGGCCGACGGCCTACCCGTTCGCGACGGACCACATCGACGCGATCATCGAGACGACGCAGGCGCTCATCGCGTCGGGGGCGGCGTACGAGGCGGACGGCGATGTGTTCTTCGAAGCGCAGCGCTTCCCGGAGTACGGCCAGCTCAACGGAGTCTCGATCCAGGAGCTGGCGAAGCGGGAGAACCCCGAATCGAAGCGCGAAGAGAAGAAGCGGGGACCGCTCGATTTCCTCCTCTGGCAGCGCTGCGAGCCGGACGAGCCGAGCTGGCCGAGCCCCTGGTGCGACGGCCGTCCCGGCTGGAGCATCGAGTGCACGGCGATGTCGCAGGGGCAGCTGGGGGAGCAGATCGATATCCACGGGGGCGGGAGCGACCTCATCTTCCCGCACCACGAGAACGAGATCGCGCAGGCGGAGAGCGCGACGGGGAAGGCGCCGTTCTGCGGCTACTGGATGCACAACGGGATGCTCAAGCTGGACGGCGTGAAGATGAGCAAGTCGCTCGGAAACCTCGTGCTGGCGCGCCACCTGATGGAGCGCTACGACCCGGACCACCTGCGCCTGTACCTGCTCAGCAAGCACTACCGCACCGACGCGGACTACCGCGAGGGAGCGATCGAGGCGCTGGGCGCGCGCTATGCGCGCCTGCGCGATGCCTGTCGGCAGGCCGGTGGGGATGATGGGGAGCTGGAAGCGGCCTTCGAGGCCGCCATGGACGACGACCTCGACGCACCGCGTGCGCTGGATGCGCTCGACGCCGGCGCCGGTCGGGTGCTCGCGGGGGGCGACGGAGCGGCAACGCTGCGGGAGTCGCTGACGGTGCTCGGCTTCGCCTTCGCGGGAGCGCGGGGACCGGCCACGGGCGACCTGAACCCCTAGGTGAGAGCAGAGAGGGGCGACAACCGGGCCTGGTACATGATGAGGTGGGCAGGCACGAGACGCTGCTCCACCGGGTCAACCGCCAGGCCGAGGCCCTCAAGCGTATAGGCGCCAAGCAGGGGAGGGGCATCGTCCTCGCCGAAGATCACCAGAGTGGTGACGGTCTCGCCGTCGATGGTTGCACGCGCTTCGCCGATGTCCGCATTCATGCGGCGCCCATCAGCCAGCAACAGCCGCCGCTGGCCGAAAGGCTGGACGTTCAGCTCGCGAAGGAGACTGCCGGGCAGCACCGTGTAGGCGGCACCCGTATCGACGGTCGCCTCGACTTCCCTCGACTGCCGCCCGCTCACATTGGCAATCCGAAGCGGAGAGGTGAAGGTTCCCACGTCAGCGCTCCTCCCGGTTCTCGCTCGTGGCATTCATTGTACAGGACTCAAATAGGCTCCAGTGACAGGGTGAGGGGCCAATTCGCAGCCCTGCTACCAAACCGAAGCGGCAAGCCTCAGGAGGCGTCGCGCTTTTCGCGGCGATGGATGCTGAGGCCGAGCTCAAGCTCCTCGATGGCTTTCTCCGCGAGTTCGATCGTGTCCTCGGAGGGGAGGGCGCCGAGCCAGGCGCGGTGCGCGACCTCCGTGACGCGGGCGGCGCCCAGCTCGCGCTCCGCCTCGGCCAGCTCCTCGGTGACGGCGGACTGCCGCTGGATGAGTCGCTCACGCACGATGTGGCGGATGAGGTCGGATGCGCGCTCACGGGCGTCGGCGGGGGTGAGCGCCGGCTCCCGCCGGGCGTGAAGGCGCGCGAGGCGAGCCGCGATGGGGTCGTCGTCGTCTTTCCCAATGGCGTCGAGCTCATCGTGGCGCCACCGCTGGACGATTTCGCGGTCGAGCGCGTCGAGGAAGAGATCGGGGGGCAGGTGGCGCAGGTCCGCCCGCAGGCCGGGGTGATGCAGAAGCGTCGAGAGGAGCGCCTCCTCGGCGGGCGCCCGCACCGAAACCACCTCGGCCTCGGGGCGGGACTGGGTGCTGCGGGCCTGGACGCGAAGGCGGTCGGCGATGGCGCGCTCGGCGATGCCGAGGCGGCGGGCGATGCCCTGGATGTGGGCGGAGCGTTCGACCGGGTTGCGGACGGCGAGGAGCACGGGCCGCAGCCGGTCGACGATGCGGCTGGCTTCCAGCGGGGAGTCCACGCGGCTGCCGGCGATGAGCCGTTCGAGGAGGAAGCGCGCGAAGGGGGTCGCGTTCTCGATGGAGGCGCGCCAGGCCTCGGGGTCCTCGCGGGTGAGGTCGTCGGGGTCCTGGCCCGCGGGCAGGGGGGCGACGCGCAGGTCGAGGTCCACGTCGGCGGTGATGGCC
>DAOUID010000215.1:0-6470 GCA_034428315.1 Dehalococcoidia bacterium | reverse complement strand
AGCCGATCGCGTTCCTGTCGCGCCCGATGCCGAGGGCGAGGATGTTGTCGTCCTCGGACGGCGTGCCGTCGCCGCGGTGGGTCGAGCCCTCGAACTCCTCGATGATCGCCTCGTTGAAGTAGTCGAACGTGCCCGAATCGGCGCCCGGGTAGTAGGCGATGATGTCCTCGTCCGGCCACTCGGCGCGGATGTCGCTCCACTTCTTGGCGCCATCCGCCCTGAACGCCTGGTTCAGCTCGGCGACGGTCATGCACTGGGCGAAGTCGTTGTCCGGGTGGATCATGACCGTCAGGGCGTCGATCGCGACCTGGATCTCGACGACGTCGTCGATGCCGTTCTCGGCGCAGGCCTCGCGCTCCGAGTCCTTGATGGGCCGGGAGGCGTTGCTGACTTGGGTCTCGCCGCGGCAGAACTTCTCGAAGCCGCCGCCGGTGCCGGAGAAGGCCACGTTCACGCGCACGTCGGAGGCGTACCCGAACTCCTCCGCCATCGCCTCGGCGATGGGGAACACGGTCGAGGAACCGTCGATGCGGATCTCGCCGGAGAGATCGGCGTAAGCGTCTTCGTCTGCCGGCTCTTCCGCTGCCGCCGCCTGGGTGGCGCTGGTCGCCGGCTCTTCCGCTGTCGCCGCCTGGGTGGCGCTTGTCGCCGGCTCCGCAGCTTCGTCGTCGCCGCCGCACGCGACCGTGACGAGCGCGAGTGTCGTCAGGCCAGTGAGAAGGAGCAGCAGCCATCGCTGCTGTGCCGAGTTGAGGATGTTCTTCTGGAAGGTCACGGAAGTTGTGATGCCCCCTGAGTGATTTGCCGGGCCGACCTTGGTCGGCTTCGGTCGCGACGGAAGCTAGCCCTCGGGGCTTAAGTGGGCGTTAACGCTGCCCTTCGGCCCTGCCTTCGCGGGCCAGGGCGTACGATCGACCCTGCGTTCTTATGGCTATCAACGTCGTCGCACTGCTCGTCGCCCTCGTCGCCGGCTCCATCCCCTTCTCCTGGTTCCTTGGCCGCTTCCGCTACGGAGTCGACCTGCGCACCATCGGCGATCGCCACGTTGGCTCCGGCAACCTCCTCCAGGTGGGCGGCATCTCCGCCGTCCTCCTCGCTACCATCCTCGACCTCCTCAAGGGCGCCATCGCGATCACCATCGTCATCGCCATCACCAGCGGCGAATGGGTGGTGCTCACCGCCGGGGTGCTCGTCGTTGTCGGCCACGTGTTCCCCCCGTGGCTCTCCTTCAAAGGCGGTCGTGGTGTGGCGCCAGCCATCGGTGTCGCCTGGGCGCTCTTTCCCCTCGCCGGCCTTGCCATGCTGGGCGTTGGCCTCGTCGCCCTCCTGGCCACGAGGCGAACCGTTCCCGCCATCGCCGCCGCGGTCGTCGCGCTCGTCGTCGTCGCCTACTTCGCCGATGGCGACCTCAGCCGCCTCCTCTTTTCCGTGCTCCTCTTCATCGGCGCCGCCCTCAAGGACATCGCTGATCGCCTCATCGCCCGGCGCGCCGGCGGCTAGGCCCGCTCCACTACCAGCGGAAGCGACCGCACGCCGCGATGCTGCAGGCTCGGCATCCGCAGGAGCAGCGCGTCGTCCGCCCGCCGGATGCCCCTGAACCGCGCCAGCAGCGCCTCGATCGCGATCGCGCCCTCCAGCCGCGCCAGCGGCGCTCCCAGGCAGAAGTGCGTCCCGATCCCGAACGTGAGGTGCCGGTTCGCATTCCCCCGCCGGATGTCGAAGGCATCTGCGTCCGCAAACACCGACTCGTCCCGGTTCGCCGAGCCGAACCACAGCACCGCCTCCTCCCCCGGCTCGATGCGCGCGTCCCCGACGGTCGTGGCCGCCTTCGCCCGGCGCGACATGTACTGCGCGGGCGCGCTGTAGCGCAGCACCTCCTCGATCGCATTCGGCGCCAGCGACAGGTCCGATCGCAGCAACTCCAGCTGCTCCGGGTCCTCCAGCAGCGCCAGTACCGTGTTCCCGATCAGGTCGCGCGTCGTCTCGTTCCCCGCCACCAGCAGCAGGATGAGCAGGTGGATGAGCTCGTCCTGCGTCAGCCGCGACCCCTCCACCTCCACCCGCACGAGATCGCTGATGAGGTCGTCCCGTGGCGCTCGCCGCCGCGCCTCGATCAGCTCCGTGAAGTAGCGACGCAGCTCGGGAAACGCCCGCCCCCCGAGCGGGTACCGCCCCGGCCCCGTGCCCCGCGTCTCGATCGCGATGATCGCCTCGTCCGACCACTGCTTGAACTTCGCCCGGTCGCTGCTCGGCACCCCCAGGATCTCCGCGATCACGATCACGGGCAGCGGGTGGCTGAACGTCTCCACCAGGTCGAACCGGCCGTCCGCCGGAACCGCCTCCAGCAGCTCCTCCGCGATCTCCCGGATGCGCGGCGCCAGCCGCTCGACCGTTCGCGGGGTGAAGGCCTCCGCCACCAGCGACCGCAGCCGCGTGTGCTCCGGCGGATCGCTGTTCAGCAGCCCCACCGTCCTCGGCAGCCGCTCGCCCGTCTCCGGGTCGAGGTCGTACTGCCCCGCCCGCGGCTCCATCGTCCAGTGCTCGTGGTCCCGCGAGATCTCCACGCACTGGTCGTGCCGGAACACGAACCACACCCCGTGCCCCCGCCCGAACTGCACCGCCACCCGCTTGTGGACGCGCCCCACCTCTTCGCTCCACGCGCCGCCCGCCGCCGCCGCCACTCGCAGGGGGCTGTGCTCCCGCCCCCATGCGTAGAAGTCGTACGGGTTCGCGAGGAACGGGTCATCCTCGCGCCAGGGCGCCTCCGAGGGGGTGAACGTCTCCGCCATGCCGCTCTCCGCCCTCGATTCTAGTCCCGCCCGCTAGCTCCGGTCGGGTGCCGGGCGGCCCTTGATCGCCTCGATCTCGACGATCCGCTCCCGGAACCGCCAGAGCCCGTCTTCGCAGCGTTGCACCGTGTCGCGGTAGCGCCCGAACACGAGCACGTACGGCTCCTCCGTCTCGTCCTCGTCCAGCCGCGTGAAGAAGCTCTCCACCTTCGCCGTGTCGCCGTCCACCTCGACTCGCGGCTGCACCATCATGTGCTTGTGCCAGGTCTCCGGTGCGCGCGTGTGCGTCGCGATGAACGCCGCCAGCGCCTCCCTCCCGTCGATGCGGTTCCCCGGCTTGTCGAAGTCCGGCGGCCGGCGCATGTCGAACGCCCCGTCCTCCGTGAAGCAGTCGACCCACTCCGCCTCCAGCCCGTAGTCGATGCTGTGCGCGTACCGGTACATGTTCGCGACCACGCCCCGCTCGTCCTCGAGCGCGGAGAGGCGCGCCTCCAGCTCCGCGAGCCGCTCCTCGGTGCCCGCCATCGCGTCCCCCTGTCCGGCCCGTGCGCCGGTGGCGCGACCCTACCCCGGCAGCCCTCCCCTCGCTACCCCGGCCCCGAGGAGTAGAGGAAGCAGCCACCAGGCCAACTCCGGGAAAGACGCTACGGCAAGCGGAGGCGGTACCATCGCCGCAATGAACGCCGCATCCCCGATGTCGCATGCCGCCCGATAAGCCCGAACGCCCCCGGGACGAGCTCGGGCGCCCCCTCCCCGCGGGCTCGCCCAACCGCCTCGCCGTCGACGACCTGGACGGCCTCTCCGTCGCCGAGGCCAATGTGCTTGCGGTTGCCCACTTCGACGCGGGCCGCTACTTCCTCGCCCACGAGGCCTGGGAGGCGGCCTGGCTTGAGAGCAAGGGCGCCGCAAGCGAGACCCTGTTCAAGGGACTCGCCCAGCTCGGAGCGGGCTACACCCATGCCGCTCGCGGAAACGCTCACGGCATGCGCGTCCTCCTGGAGCGCGCCCTCGACGCCATCCGTGCGGCGCCTGGCCCCGCCTGGGGCATCGACCTCCCCACGCTTGGTTCGCTCGTCGAACGTGACCTCGATCGCGTGCGCAACCTCGCGATGGGCGCACCCCTGCCGCCGTCGGCGCCCTGGCCGCTACCCCGAGCCTGACTCAGCCTGGGCGGCCACCGGCGTCTCCGGGTGCGAGTGCATCCGCCGCAGCTTCGGCTGCGTCAGCAGGAACACCGCCCCCACCGCCACGCTCGCCGCTCCGCACAGGGAGAACCAGTGCCCCGCTCCAAGCCATGCCGCCCCGAGTCCCCCCAGCAGACCGCCCACCGGCGTCCCTCCCAGCATGATCAGCGTGAAGATCGCCATCACCCGGCCCATCACCGGCTGCGGCGTGTACGACTGGATCAGCGTCAGGTTCAGGTTCGAGAAGACGCCCGCGCTCAGACCCGTCAGCGACAGCAGGAGAGCCGTCAGCAGGTAGCTGTTTGAGAACCCGATGACGATCGCGAAGGCGCTGCTCGTCATCAGCGCGCAGGTGAACCAGCCCCCGGCGTTGCGCAAGCCGCCCCGCAGCGAGGCCAGGGCCAGCGAGCTGCAGGTCAGCCCCATCCCCAGGAAGACGAACAGCCAGCTCGCCGCCGGGCCGTCCGCATCGAGTTGCAGCTGCGCCACCCTCGGCAACAGCGTTACCCAGGGGCCGTTGATGACGAGCGAGGTCACCAGCAGCAGGATGAAGAGCGAGCGCATGTTGTCGCTGCTCACGATGAACCGGAATCCCTCCACCAGGTCGACGGCCATCACGCGCAGCGCTGAGCCCGCCGCCATCGCCGGCGTCAGGGCGCGGGCGGGGATGCGCAGCGGGATGAGGAACAGCAGGCCCGCCCCCATCAGGATGGCCTGGAGCGCGAAGTTCCCCTCGAGCCCTGCCACCCAGATGGCGAGGCCGCCGAGGCCGGGCCCCAGCATCTGGGAGACGGTTTGCCCCGCCGTGTTCAGCGTGATCGCGTTCATCAGCCGGTGCGTGGGCACGACCGCCGGGATGAGCGCCTGGCGCACCGGTTGCCCAACCGCCACCCCCGTCCCCACGAACAGCGCCATCCCCAGCGCCACCCGCAGCGTCATCAGGTCCATCCAGATGAGGATGGCCGCCAGCAGCGCCCCTGCCAGCACGATCACCTGGCTCACGATCAGGAGGATTCGCCGGTTCCACCGATCCGCCAGCACGCCCGCCGGAAGCGAGAAGAAGAAGACCGGGATGCCAAGCGTGAAGGCCGCCAGCCCCAGGTAGATGTCGCCCGCCGCGAGGGCGTCGATGACAAGCCACGAGAACGCGAACCGTTCGATGCCCTGCACCAGGGCGAAGCTGAAGTTGTTCGCCCACAGCAGCCGGTAGTCCCGCAGCTCGAAGGCCGCGAATGTCTGGCGCGTGAGAACGCCCCGGACCCTTAGTGCGATGCCTGTCGTGGCCACCGGAAGACCTCCGATGCGTGGCCGCGCGCCGATGCTACCCCGATCCCGCGTCCGCCGGAGCCGCCACCGGTGTCTCCGGGTGGGACGGCATCCGCCGCAGGCTCGGCTGCGTCACCAGGAACACGCCCGCCACCACCGCCACGGCCGCCCCGCACAGCGCGAACCATTCGCCCGCTCCCAGGAGCTGCGCCCCGCCCCCCGCAAGGAGCCCGCCGAACGGCGAGCCTCCCATCAGCACAAGGGTGTAGATCGCCATCACCCGCCCCATCACGTCGCTCGGCGTGTGCGCCTGGATCAGCGTCAGGTTCAGGTTGATGAAGAACCCCGCGTTCAGGCCGCTCAGGAACATGAACAGGACCGTGAGGAGGTAGTTGTGCGAGAGCCCGATCCCCACCGCCAGGCTCCCCCCGATGATCAGCGTGGTCGTGAACCAGCCGCCCGCGTTCTCCAGCCTCGGGATCGAAGCGAGGATGAGCGAGCTGATCACGGTACCGACACCCATCGCCCCGAAGAGGACGCCCGCGCGGAACGCCTGCGCCCCCAGCTGCTCCTCCGCCACCCTCGGCAGCAGCGTCTGCCACGGCCCCATGATGACCAGCGACGAGGCCAGCAGGAGCAAGAAGAGCGTGCGGATGTCCACTGCCCCCCGCACGAAGCGGAACCCCTCTCCGATCTCCCCGAGCATCTCCCGGAACAGCCGTCCCCCCATCTGCGCCGCCCGCTGCGCAGCGGGGATCTGCAGCGGCACGAGGAAGACAAGCCCCACGCCCATGAGGGCCCCCTGGACCGCGAAGCCGCCCCCGTTCCCCCAGAGGTCGATCGCCGCCCCGCCCAGCAACGGCCCCACGATCTGCGACACGTTCTGCCCGAGGCTGTTGAGTGTGATGGCGTTCATGAGTCGGGGCTGCGGCACCACCGCGGGCACCAGCGCTTGCCGTACCGGCTGCCCCACCGCCACGCCAACCCCCACGAGGATCGCCATCACGATGGCCATGCCCACGCCCATCGCCCCTGTCCAGATGAGGACGGCCGTCAGGAACGAGGTGGCCAGCACCCAGAGCTGGCTGGCGAAGAGCAGGTAGCGTCTGTCCCACCGATCCGAGAGCACCCCGGCGGGCAGCGTCAGGAAGAACACCGGAATGCCCAGCCCGAACGTCACGAGCCCGAGCACCAGGTTCTTCTCGCTCAGGTCCGCCGCCAGCCAGACGAA
>DAOUID010000214.1:0-3600 GCA_034428315.1 Dehalococcoidia bacterium | reverse complement strand
GATCTTCACGGCCCTGCTGGCCCTGATCCCGGCCTTCTTCCTGATCGGGGTGGGCGCCGGGTTCGTGAACTTCGCCAGCTTCACACCGCAGTTCGCGGCGATGATCGGCATCGGCGTCGGCATCGACTACGCGCTCCTCGTGGTGACGCGCTTCCGCGAGGCGCTGACGACCGAAGGGACGGTAACCGAGGCAGTCGTGAAGGCGGCCTCGACCGCCGGCCACTCGGTTCTCTTCGCCGGCTGCAGCGTGGTCATCGCGCTGATGGGGCTGTGGGCGATGGGTATTCCGCTCCTTTCCCTGACGGCGATGGGGCCGGCGATCGCGGTGGGGCTGGCGGCGATCGTTGCGCTCTTCGTCCTGCCGGCCATCCTCAGCCTGGTCGGGCACCGCATCAACCGGCTCGTGATTCCGGGGATGCGCATTTCGGCGGTCCAGCATCGGAGCGGCATGGGGTACTGGCTTGCGCGAACGATCCAGCGCGCTCCGTGGCTCTGGCTCATCGTGGCGACGGTGGGATTGCTCGTCCTGGCGTATCCGGCGCTCGATGTCCGGCTGGGTTCGAGCGATGCGGGGAGCAATCCCAGCTCACTCTCGTCGCGGCGCTCGTACGACTTGCTGGCGGAGGGATTCGGGGTCGGCTACAACGGCCCGATCGTCATCGGCGCCGCCTTCGAGAGCGAGGAGCAGGCGGCCATGTTCGAGACGCTTCCCCGTGCGCTGGCGGCGGAACCGAACGTTGTCGGGGTCTCGCCCGTCCTGTTCAACGAGGATCGGTCGGCGGGCCGAATCGTGCTCATCCCCGGAAGCTCGCCCCAGGACGAGGAGACGGACGCACTCGTTCACCATCT
Source organism: Dehalococcoidia bacterium (assembly GCA_034428315.1). Classification (GTDB taxonomy): domain Bacteria; phylum Chloroflexota; class Dehalococcoidia; order Tepidiformales; family Tepidiformaceae; genus UBA2991. The sequence goes on along the minus strand of DAOUID010000214.1, from coordinate 2,751 downwards.
CCGGGACTCGCTGCCGGAACTGACGGCCCAGTCGGGCGGAGAGGTGCTCATCGGCGGTCCAACGGCGATCTTCATCGACATCGGCGAGCGGGTGCGGGAGCGGATGCCGATCTTCCTCGTGGCGGTCATCGGGGCGAGCTTCCTGCTCCTGATGGTGGTGTTCCGGTCGTTGCTGGTGCCCATCAAGGCGGCGCTGATGAACGTGCTCGCGGCGGGGTCGGCCTTCGGCATTCTCGTCGCCATTTTCCAGTGGGGCTGGGGGGCCAGCCTGGTCGGGTTGGAGGGTACGGGGCCGATCGAGTCGTTCCTGCCGATGATGATGTTCGCGGTGTTGTTCGGGCTCTCGATGGACTACGAGGTGTTCCTCGTGAGCCGCGTACGCGAGGAGTACCTGAAGACCGGCGACAATGCCGAGGCGGTGGCGCGGGGGCTGGCGGCCACCAGCCGGGTCATCTCGGCGGCAGCGGCGATCATGGTGGCGGTGTTCCTCAGCTTCGCCTTGAGCGACCAGCGAGTGGTGAAGGAGTTCGGGATCGGGCTGGCGGTGGCGATCTTCCTCGACGCGACGGTCATCCGGCTGATCCTGGTGCCGGCGGCGATGCAGCTGATGAGCGACGCGAACTGGTGGCTGCCGAACTGGCTCAACCGGAGGCTGCCCAGCCTGGGGCTGGCGGACGCAAGCACGCGCGAGCCTCTTCCGGAAGGGGCCGTTGGGGAGTAGCGCCGGCGAAGGCGAGGCTCCGTATACTCGCCGCATGAGCGAAACAGCGGCCCAGACCATCGTGACCGTCGTCTCCGACTTCGTCTGACCCTGGTGCTATCTCGGCCTCGGGGAGGTCGACCGGTTGCAGCGGGAGTACGAGGGAGTGGAGGTCCAGTTCGCGCCTTACCTGCTCGACGCGAGCGTCCCGCCGGAGGGGCGGCCGCAGCCGCTGCCCTCGGGGAAACGCAGCGAGGCGCGCAGCTACATGGAGCAGCGGGCGGAGTCGGCGGGGATCCGGTTCACGCCGGGGCGCACGCACCGCTCGAGTTCGATCCTGTCGCTCGAAGCAGCGGAGTTCGTGGCGGACCACCACGAGGAATGCGCGGGCGCGTTCCACCGGCACGTTTTCAAGGCGTACTTCGAGGATCTTGAGGACATCGGGCAGGTGGATACGCTCGTCCGCCTCGGGGAGGAGACGGGGCTGCCGGGGGAGGGGCTGCGGCAGGCGCTGGAGGACGGAACCTACCGGCAGCAGGTGGAGGAAGCGGTGGAGGGGGCGCGCATGGCGGGCGTGCGCTCGGTGCCGACGTTCATCTTCGACGAGGAGTACGCGATCGTGGGGGCGCAGGAGTACGAGACGTTCCAGGCGGTGATGAAGGAGTTCGGCCGCGAACCGCGAGCCGGCGGGGAGCAGGCATGAGCGACGACACACCTCGCGTCCTGCAAACCCCAGGGGGAAGCGACCGGCCGGACTGGCCGGCGATGGAGAGCGCCATCCGACAGCTGGCCACGAACTACGCGCTGGGAACGGACGCCATCGGGCGGGACGAGCCCGAAATAGGGCGCGCGTTGTACCACAGGACGTTCACGCCGGACGCGGACATCTCGATCGCGGGGAACGCGGACACGCAGCGGACGGGTCCGGACGAGTGGGTGGGGTTCGTGGAGGGGACGTTCCGGGGGGCGGGACACGTCGCGACGCAGCACCTGATCGGGAGCGTGAACATCGTGCCGAGCGAGGACGGGGAGAGCGCGGAGATGTCGACGTACATGCACGCCACGCACCGCAGTCCGGCTGGCGACCTGCTAGTCGTGCTGCTGACGTACATCGACCGCGCCGTGCTCACGGACGAGGGGTGGCGCATCGCGAAGCGCACGCTGTACCCCATGGGGAGCTGGGTGCAGGAGGCCCCGCAGGCATAGGGCGCGGCGCGTCCCACAAGGAGGGGCTTTCCGGGTAGGCTCCGGCTGCCCGCGCGGGGACGCGGGCGGAGGAGGGGAGCATGCCTTCGGAGCTGTTCGAGAAAGGGCTGGCCATCCGGCGGGAGGTGCTCGGCGACGAGTACGTGGACCGGTCGCTGGCGCAGGCCGACGAGTTCACGATGCCGCTGCAGGAGCTGGTGACGGAGCACGCGTGGGGCGCGATCTGGGGCCGTGAGGGGCTGTCGCGCCGGGACCGCAGCCTGCTGAACCTGGGGATGCTGACGGCGCTCAACCGGCCGCACGAGCTGCGGCTGCACGTTCGCGGGGCACTGAACAACGGCCTCTCGCGGGAGGAGATCCGCGAGGTGCTGCTGCAGGCGGCCGTCTACTGCGGCGCGCCGGCGGCGCTCGACGGGTTCCGCGTGGCGCGGGAGGTGTTCGCCGAGGTGGACGGCAATGGCTGAGACGATTGCCAGCATCGGATTCGTGGGGCTGGGGAACATGGGGTGGCCGATGGCGCACCTGCTCGACCCGCACTATTCCCTGACGGTTCTGGACGCCCGCGCAGACGTGGCGCAGTCGTTCGCGGCGGAGCACGCGGCCACGGCGACGACCGACCTCGCGGAGCTGGCGGCGGCGAGCGACGCCGTGGTCACGATGCTGCCGAACGGCGACATCGTGCGCGAGGTCGCGCTCGGGGACGGGGGGCTGGCGGCGGGGTTCGCCAGCGGGAGCGTGCTCCTCGACATGAGCAGCTCGGCGCCGCTGGGAACGCGGCAGCTCGCGGAGGATCTGGCGCCGCGCGGGGTGGCGGTGGTGGACGCGCCCGTCTCGGGCGGGGTTGC
>DAOUID010000213.1:0-1519 GCA_034428315.1 Dehalococcoidia bacterium | reverse complement strand
TGCCCCGAGCGATCTGGAAGGGTGTCATCAGCTTCGGCATGGTGAGCATCCCCATCCGCCTCTTCCCCGCCACCGAGAGCAAGGACATCGGCTTCCGCCAGCTCCGGCGCGACACGAACACCCGCGTCCGCATGCTCCGCTGGGATCCCGTCGAGGAGCAGGAAGTGCCCTACGAGGAGATCGTCAAGGGTTACGAGTACGCCAAGGACCGCTACGTCGTCATCGACGACGAGGACCTGGAGAAGCTGCCCCTTCCCACCAGGCACACAATCGAGCTCACCGCCTTCGTCGAGGAGTCGGAGATCGACCCGGTGCACTACGAGAAGTCGTACTACCTCGCGCCCGAGGACGCGGGCGTCAAGCCCTACTCCCTCCTCATCCGCGCCATGCAGGCCAAGGGTCTGATCGCCATCGCCAAGGTCGCGATCCGCACGAAGGAGCGCCTCTGCGCCCTCCGCACCCGCGGCGACCAGCTCATCCTCGAGACCCTCTACTACCCGGACGAGATCCGCGATCCCGGCGAGTCCACCGCCGTCGACGAGGTCTCCGAGGAGGAGATGGAGATGGCCCGCGCCCTCATCGAGATGCTGGAGCAGCCCTTCGACCCGGAGCAGTACAAGGACCAGTACCGCGAAGCGCTCATGACCATCATCGAGGCCAAGCTCGAGGGTCAGGAGGTCGCGACCCCCGAGGCCGCCGCCCCGCAGCCCGCCGTCGACCTGATGGCTGCTCTCCGCGCCAGCGTCCAGGCCGCGAAGGCCCGCAAGGAGGCGGAGGCCGGCCCCGCCGACAACGGCGCCACCGCCGACGAGAAGGCCGCCGTCGCCGCCGACTAGCCGCCGGGCTCGCTGATGACCGAACCCCTCGACCAATACCGCGAGAAGCGCGACTTCGCGGCCACCCCTGAGCCCCCCGACGCCGTCCCCGAGGGTCGCGCCGGACCCCTCACCTTCGTCGTCCAGAAGCACGACGCGACCCGCCTCCACTACGACCTGCGCCTCGAGGTCGGCGGCGTCATGAAGTCGTGGGCCGTGCCCCGCGGCCCCTCCGCGGACCCCTCCGTCCGCCGCAACGCCGTCAGGACCGAGGACCACCCCATCGCCTACTCCGCTTTCGAGGGCGTCATCCCGAAGGGGCAGTACGGTGCGGGAGAGGTCATCGTCTGGGACGCCGGCACCTACGCCCCGGAGCACGAGCGCGTCTTCGACTTCTCCTCGCGCGAGGAGGCGGACGCGGCCATGGAAGCCGCGGTCGCGGCGGGCAAGATCTCGGTCCAGATGCGCGGGCGGAAGCTCAAGGGCTCCTGGTCGCTGGTGAAGACCTCGACCGACTGGCTCCTCCTGAAGCACGACGACCCCCTTGCCGACGCCGAGGCCGACCTCACCGAGCGGGACCGCTCGGTTGTCTCCGACCTCTCCCTCGACGACATCCGCGCCGGCCGCCTGCCCCGCCACCGCAAGGCCCCCTCCGACTACACCCCCGACGCCCTCAACGGCTCGCGGCCCGCCCCCTTCCCCGA
>DAOUID010000212.1:0-5568 GCA_034428315.1 Dehalococcoidia bacterium | reverse complement strand
GGCAGTTTCGGGAGCGGCACTCGCGGCTGGACGTCCTGGCGAACAACGCCGGGATCATGGTGGTCCCGTACGGGAAGACGGAGGACGGTTTCGAGCGGCAGGTCGGCACGAACCACCTGGGCCACTTCGCCCTGACCGGCCGGCTGCTGGACGTGCTGCTGGCGACGCCGGGAGCGCGGGTCGTGAACGTGAGCAGCCTGGCGCACAAGCGAGCCGAGCTGGACCTCGACAACCTGCTGTACGAGAAGGGGGGCTACGGGGAGTGGGCGGCGTACGGCCGCTCGAAGCTGCTGAACATGCTGTTCACGTTCGAGCTGCAGCGCCGCTTCGAGCGAGCGGGGGTCGACGCCCTCGCGCTGGCGGCGCATCCGGGCTTCTCGGCCTCGAACCTGACGGGGCACATGGCGCAACGACTGCACATGCGGATTGGGCTGGCCATCTTCAACAAGATCATCCAGGGCGCGGACATGGGCGCCCTCCCCACGCTGCGGGCGGCCACGGACCCGAACGCCACGGGCGGCCAGTACTTCGGTCCCGCACGGCTCAACGAGACGACGGGGCACCCCGTGCTGGTGGAGGCGTCGCCCGAGGCGCACGACGAGGCGGATGGGGCGCGGCTGTGGGAGCTGTCGGAGGAGCTGACGGGCGTCCGGTACGAGGGGTTGGGGGCCGGCCAGACTGCTTGAGGGTTCGTGCAATTCCCCAAGCCAGCCTCTAGCCTGCGGGGTGCGCCGAGGGTTGACCCTCCCAGGACGGTTGAGTGACGCTGCGACGGACCCTGCCCCTGCTTGCCGCCACGCTGCTGACGCTCCTTGCTATCGGGAACCCCGCGCCCACTGCCGCCACCGAAGATGGGACCGGCGGTGAGACGATCACGACCCGGCTGTATCCGGGCTGGAACATGGTGGGCTGGCTCTCGGACACAACCACCATCGCCGAGCTCTTCGAGACCATCCCGGAGCTCCGGGAAGTGGTCGCGTGGGACGCCGAGGAGCAGGAGTTCCAGCGGTCGGCGTGGACCAGCACTGAGCATGGGTTGGCGGAACTCACTCCGGGGCAAGGGATATGGCTGGACATTGACGGCGACACGGCCTTCGACTGGGAGCGTCCGGTCTCGGAGGACTACGTGCTGCTCTCCCTGCAAGCAGGAGCCAACCTCGTGGGCTGGTCCGGGCCGGACGGATTCCCGATGGAGGACGCAGTCCGCCGGTTCGGTGACGCTCTGCACTACGCGTACCGCTGGGATGCAGAAGGACAGCGCTTCGACCGTTACGTCCCGGACGGCGGCGGCTGGAATTCGCTCGGGGAGTTGAGCCGGGGCGATGCGCTCTGGGTGGGGCTGGCGGAGGAGGCGCGGTGGTGGCAGTCGGGGACGGGCGGAACCCGGTTCGCGTTTGACGAGGGCGTATCAGGCGCGCGCCGGGCGGAGATTCAGAGGGCGCTGACACACGTGATCGGCTTCTTCGCCGAGCGCTACGCAATCGAGCCGCCGGCGTTCACCCTGAGCACCGGCGAGGGAGCCCCCACCGCTGCGGTCACCCTCTTCGCCATGACGCCGCCGGCAACCGAGTATGAGGTCTACTCGGACCTCAGCGTCGACACATTCACAAAGGGCGAACAACTCGAGATCGACCTGGCTCACGAGTACTTTCATGTCCTTCAGGCCAACCTCGCCCGAGGGCCGGGCAGTCCCTCATGGATGACCGAAGGGTCTGCGACGTACGCCGCTGCTGTCTATGCGGCTTCAATGCTGGCAAGGGACAGCGCCACGATCCGGCAAAGCTGGCTCCATGACTCGGCAACGTTCACCGGCAAGCTGAAGGAGTTGGAGGTCGGAGCCGCATCGTCGCGCCACTTCCGCAGGGTCTATGACCTGGGGGCGATGGGCGTGGACTGGCTGGTGGGCCACTCGGCGCGGAGGGGCGGCGCCCCGGCAGGTGCGAATCCAGGGGAGCCCCTCTCGCTCCGGGAACAGGCGGAGCACGAGTCGTTCATCGAGCACTACCGCCTGCTGCTTACATCGGAGACCTGGCAAGAAGCGTTCGAGACCGCCTTCGGAGTCGGGCCAGGGGACTTCTACCGGGAGTTCGAGCGCTACCGGGAAGAGCTGGCGGGACCAATTGTCCTGTTCTTCGGAGACGTTCCGGAGGCCACCCGTGCAGCCTACAAGGCCCTGGCCACAAGCACCTACACGTTCTTGGTCGAGCGCCTGGGCGTCAGGCCGTTCACCTACTTTTCGTACATCGCGGCAGACGAGGAGTCGGGACGCCAAGCCTCCGAGACCCGCTCCTTTTGTCAAGGCGGTCTTGGAACGTTCGTGGTCTACTACGAATTGACCTGCGGAACGACACTCACAGGTGAAAACTACCTCTGGAGGTACTTCTGGGCGGCGACGTGGAATGTTGACCTGGGCGGGAGATGGCTGGAATTGGGAATACAGAAGTACGTGGAGAACCGCTATGCGGCGAGCACCTACGACACTGTACTGGACCGGCAAACCTTCTTCGCCAGCCACTTTGACTCCATAACGCTTTCGGAGCTCGTCGACCGCGACAGCTGGGAGCCCCTCCGCGGGCCGGAGAAGTGGGCCCTGGCCTTCGTCGCCGTCGACCGGTTGATTGCGAAGGCCGGCGAGGGAGCGCTGAAGGAGTACGTGCGGCTGGCGCCACGAACGGATGCGAACCGGGCAGACTACCAACACAGCGCGGGGAGCTGGCAGGCGGCGTTCGAGCAGGCCTTTGGCCTGACGGTCGAGGAGTTCTACGAGGACTTCGCGGAGTACCGGGCGGGGCTGCGGCAGCCCTGACGACTCCTGCCAGATAGCGCAGGTCCGAGGGGTGCGACGACACCCCCCTTGCCCCCGGATGGCGGAGGCTGGCGGCTCCGTGCGACACTCGCCCAACATCGCTCTCCCGCGACGAGGAGCAGACCGTGCCGCTGGAACCCGGACCAATGCAGGTCATCCACAACGCCTTCACGACCAAGGAGGAGGTGCTCGAGGACATCAAGCGCCTCGACCTCTGGCCCACGACCTACGTGTCCGAGCGGATGGAGGAGTTGCCCCTCCACTGGCACGACGTGGACAACTGCGGGTACGTGCTCGAGGGAAGCAGCTACGTGCTGAACGAGCACGGTGAGCGCTTCCCCCTGGGCCCGGGGGACAAGCTGGTGATCCCGGCGGGGGCCATTCACGCCGAGGGCGCGGTGCGGGAGCGGATGGTCTACATCGTGGGCATCTCGGAGGCGGCCAACCTCTTCGAGGTGCTCGATCTGCGCGACCCGAAGGAGAGCCCCCTCGCCAGGAAGGCAAGCTGACGGGCGCATGGAGATGCAGCCCGAATTCGGGCTGAACCGCTTCGACTGGACGTCCACGGAGGGGTTCGTGGCGGACGTCCAGCGGGCGGAGGAACTGGGCTGGGGGTACGCACTCATCCCCTGGAACCCGCTCTCGCGGCGCGACCCGTACATGGAGCTGGCGGTTGCGACAGGGCGCACATCGCGCATCAAGCTGGGGCTGCTGCTCGACAACCCGGTGCTGCACCACCCCGCCGCCTCGGCCAGCTCGATCGCGACGCTCGACGAGATTTCGGACGGGCGCGCGTTCCTGACGCTCGGCGTGGGCGACACGGCGGTGCGCTGGCTGGGCATGCGCCCCGCCCGCATGGCGGAGCTGGAGGAGGCGACCGTGCTCGCGCGGCGGCTGCTCGCCGGAGAGGCGGTCGATGTGGGGGCGGTGCGGCCGGCGGAGCTGGCACACGCGCGGCCCGTGCCGGTCTGGATCGCGGCGGGCGGGCCGAAGACGATCGAGATGGCGGGCCGGGTGGCGGACGGGGTCTTCCTGCGAGTGGGACGGCACCCGGAGAACCTGCGCACGGCGATCGCGCGGGTGCACGCGGGAGCGCGGGCGGTGGGGCGCGATCCGGACGAGATCGGCATCGGGCGCATCTTCCACACGGTCATGAGCGACGACCCCGCCGAGATTCGCGCGACCGCGCGGTCGATGGCGGCGGGGTACTACGAATACTCGCCGGCCCTCTTCGAGATTCCCGGGCTAGCCTGGGACGGGCCGGACGTGGAGGAGCTTCGGCGCCAGATCTACCCGGACTTCCACCACCACGCCGACCTCGTGGAGTCGGGCAACCTGGTGAGCTTTCTCGACGAGGAGACGGCGGACTCGTTCGCGCTGTTCGGTTCGGCGGACGACATCGCGGGGCAGCTGCGGGCCGCGATCGAGGTGGTCGGGCGGGTCGACATCGTCGTGCCGCACCCGGTGCCGATGCCGGTTCCAGGAGCGCCGATCGCACGGGAAGTGCCGGGGAACCTCGACGGGGCCGACTACAAAACCTGGTTCGCCTCGGAGGTGATGCCCCGGCTGTAGTTGCGGCAGGTCACACGGGCGGGGTCCCAGTCCGTAGTATTGCGGCGTGTTCTGGCGGGCGCGCCCGGGACTCGGGCCGGGCCTGCCGGGCCGCCGGAGTGCTTCATGGCTGAGTTCGACCTGGTCATCAAGAACGGCACGATCATCGACGGGCTGCGAACGCCGCGTTATGTAGCGGACATTGGCGTCGCGGACGGGCGCATCGGCTACATCGGGCGGCTCAACGCCTCGGACGGCGAGCGGGTGCTCGACGCGGATGGATTGATCGTCGCGCCGGGGTTCGTGGACCTGCACACGCACTACGACGGACAGATCTACTGGGATCCGTACTGCTCGATCTCGGGCTGGCATGGGGTCACGTCGGTAGTGATCGGGAACTGCGGATTCGGGTTCGCGCCGGTCAAGGCGGAGGACCGCGAGCGGGCGATGCTCTCGCTGGCCCGGAACGAGGCGGTCCCGCTCGAGTCGATGCAGGAAGGGATGCCGTGGGACTGGGAGACCTATCCCGAGTTCCTCGACAGCATGGAGCGCACGCCGAAGGGCGTGAACGTCCTGAGCTACGTGGGCCTGAGCCCGCTGATGATGTACGTGATGGGGCTGGAGGCGGCGAAGAGCCGCCTGCCCACCGATGCCGAGATGGCGGAGATGTCGCGCATCCTGGAGGAGGCGATCAAAGCGGGCGGCTGCGGCTTCTCGGCGCAGGTGCTGGGGCCGGGGAGCGGCCAGCGCGACTATGACGGCACGCCCATGATCACCGACACGATGGCCCCGGAGACGCTTGTCGCGTTCGCGGAGGTGCTGGCGAAGTGCCGGGCGGGGTTCATCCAGCTCACGGGCGGCGGGATGGAGCTGAACGAGCAGCTGGCCGAGGTGAGCGGACGGCCCGTCATCTACAACCTCATCCTCGCCATGCCCCAGGACCAGCACGGGAACAAGATGGAGGGGCACCACAAGACCATCGCCTGGCTGAACGAAGCGAACGCGCGCGGGAACCGCATCTACGGGCAGGCGGTGACGGTGAAGATCGGCTACGAGTTCACGCTCGAGCACTGGAACATGTTCGACACGCACGAGCTGTGGCGGGAGATGACGCTGGGAACGGTGGCGGAGCGGAAGGCGAAGATGGCCGACCCCGAGCGGCGCCCCGCCCTGCGCGCGGAGTACGACGAGGGCAAGGGCCCGAGCGCTCC
>DAOUID010000211.1:0-9846 GCA_034428315.1 Dehalococcoidia bacterium | reverse complement strand
GAGGGTCAGGAGTTCGAGGGCGTTGTCGAGGCAGGCGGTGTCGCTGCCGGCCTCGTCGATGATGGGGATGATCTTGTGGATGTCGTCGAAGTGGGGCGACTCGAGGAGCGCCTCGCGGGCGGCCATCCAGTTCTTGTTGCCCCGGAGGGTGTTGATCTCGCCGTTGTGGGAGATGGTGCGGTAGGGGTGGGCAAGCTTCCAGCTGGGGAAGGTGTTGGTGCTGAAACGGGAGTGGAACATCGCCAGCGCCGTGACCATGCGGCGGTCGCGCAGGTCGGGGTAGTACTCGGGCAGCTGGAGGGCCGTGAGCATGCCCTTGTAGACGACCGTGCGGCAGGAGAGGCTGGGGAAGTAGAAGTCCTCGGAGTCGCCGATGCCGCGGCGCTCGACCTCGCGCTCGAAGAGCTTGCGGATGACGAAGAGGCGGCGCTCGAAGTCGTCCTCGGTCTCGACCCAGGTGCCGCGCCCGATGAAGACCTGGTGGACGGAGGGCTCGGCCAGGAGCGAGGTCTCGCCGAGCATCTCGTTGTTGGTGGGGACCTCGCGCCAGCCGAGGAGGTGCTGGCCCTCACCCCGGACGAGCTCGCCGAGGAGGTTCATGGCGAGGGTGCGGGCGTGCTCATCGCCGTGGCAGAAGAGCATGCCCACGCCGTAGGAGCCGCGCGGGGGCAGGTTGATGCCAAGCTCGGCGCACTCGTGGTGGAAGAACTCGTCGGGGGTCTGGATGAGGAGGCCGGCGCCGTCGCCGGTGTTGACCTCGGCGCCGCTGGCGCCGCGGTGGTTGAGGTTGGCGAGCGCCTCGATCGCCTTCTCGACGATCATGTGGGAGCGGTGTCCCTTGAGGTGCACGAGGAAGCCGACGCCGCACGAGTCGTGCTCGAGGCGGGGATCGTAGAGACCCTGCTTCGGGGGCCGGGTATGCGCCGCCATCAGGCAACCTCCTCTCGTTCTCGTTACCCGGTGCGACGCTGCTCGCGGAGGCGGCTCGTGCGCGGGGTAATACCTTCCCGCGCCTCGCCTCGCGAGGCTCACGCCTCCCAACGCACACACGGGTGAACCATAAGTATAGCGAGATCAAGTACCTGAGATCGCCCCCGGCCGTTACACCTGCATTAACAGGGGTTCAGGAACGCGCCCTGCTCGCCCCTGACGCCCACCGCCGCCATACTGAGGCCATGCCCGAAGAGCCCTTCTGGACCCACGACTCCCTCGACGACCTCGTGAGCGCCCGCTCGAAGATCATGGGCGCGGGCGTGTGGGCCGCGGCGCGGCCCGACGACCGCCCCGTCATCTCGTTCGCGGGCGGGCTGCCGGACGTGCCTTCGCTGCCGAGCGAGGAGCTGCTGCGCGCGACGCGCAACGTGCTCGAACGCGAGCGCCGTGAGGCGCTGCAGTACGGCGGCACCTTCGGCGCGCAGCCACTGCGCGAGGCAATCGCGGAGCGGTCGTCCGGCATCGAGGCGATACCGCTGACACCGGAGCACGTGATCGTGACCTCGGGAGCGGCGCACGGCATCGGCATCGCCTGCGAGGCGCTCCTCGACCCGGGCGACACGGCGCTCGTGGAGAGCCCGACCTTTCCCGGGAGCCTGCGCACCATCCACTCGTTCGGAGCCGAGGTCGAGGCTATCCCCATGGACGACGAGGGACTGCGCGTCGATCTCGTCGAGGAGACGCTGAAGCGGCTGGCGGACGAGGGGCGGCGGGCGAAGCTGCTCTACACGATCCCGACGCACCAGAACCCCGCGGGGTCGACCCTGCCGCTGGCTCGGCGCGAGAAGCTGCTGGAACTGGCGCGCGAGCATCGCATGATGCTGCTGGAGGACGACGCCTACGGCGAGCTCTGGTTCGGCGACAAGCCGCCACCTCCGTCGCTGTTCGCCCTCTCCGGCGGCGAGCTCGCGATCAGGGTGCTGACCTTCTCGAAGATCATCGCGACGGGGCTGCGGCTGGGGTGGAACCTGGCGCCGCCAACCCTGATCACGCGGATGGCCGCGCTCCGCTACGACATGGGGTCCAGCCCCTACCTGGGCAGGACGGTGGCGGAGATGATCCGGAACGGCGACCTCGACCGGCACGTCGAGCGGCTGCGGGGCATCTACCGGCGCAAGCTCGAGCGCGTGTGCGCGGCCATCGAGGAGCACTGCGGCGACTATGTCAGCTACAAGCTGCCCGAGGGCGGCTTCTTCCTGTGGCTGGGGCTGCGCCCCGGCCTCTCCGCCCTCGAGGTGCAGCGCGTCGCCAACGAGAAGGGCGTCATGATCGGCGCGGGGCCGCACTTCTTCGCCGACAGCAACGTGACGCAGCACCTGCGCGTGGCCTTCAGCTACACGCCCGTCGAGGAGATCGAGGAAGGCGTCCACCGGCTGGGCGAGGCGCTGCGCGAGGTGGCGGCCAGCTCGGCGGTCAAGTAGAGACGCCTCCCGGGCGGTTCTGGCTCGGGACACGGGCAGCGCGTAGGCTCGATTTCCTGGATTTCGACTTCCCGGAGACCCCCCATGCCCCTCGATCCCCGCCACCGCAGCCGCACGCTCGTCGACGGTCCCGACCGGGCCCCGGCGCGCGCCATGCTCAAGTCCGTCGGCTACGACTCCGAGTCGCTGACGCGGCCGCTCGTGATGGTCGCGCACAGCTGGATCGGGACGATGCCGTGCAACTTCAACCAGCGCGAGCTGGCGGCCGAGGTGATGCGCGGCATTCGCGAGGCGGGCGGGACGCCGATGGAGATCAACACCGTTTCCATCAGCGACGGCATCGCGATGGGGACGGAGGGGATGAAGGCATCGCTCATCAGCCGCGAGGTCGTGGCGGACAGCATCGAGCTGTGCGGCCGGGGCTACCTGTTCGATGCCGCGGTCGTCATCGTCGGCTGCGACAAGACGATCCCGGGCGGGGTGATGGGGCTCTCGCGGCTCGGGGTGCCCGGACTCGTGCTCTACAGCGGCTCGATCGCGCCCGGCAGCTACGAGGGCCGCGACGTGACGATCCAGGACGTGTTCGAAGCGGTCGGCAGCCACGCCGCCGGCGGGATGACGGACGAGCAGCTGACGGCGCTCGAGGACGTGGCCTGCCCGGGGGCGGGCGCCTGCGGCGCCCAGTACACGGCGAACACGATGGCGACCGCGATCGAGTTCCTGGGCATCTCGCCGATGGGAAGCGGGTCGGCGGGAGCCACCGACCCGCGCAAGCAGAGCGCCGGTTACGAGGCGGGCCAGCTCGTGATGGACGTGCTGGCGCGGGGCCAGCTCCCGACGGACGTGATGACGCGCGAGGCGTTCGAGAACGCCATCGCCTGCGTGGCCTCGACGGGCGGCTCGACGAACGCGGTCCTGCACCTGCTGGCGATGGCGCGGGAGGTCGGGGTGTCGCTCGACATCGATGACTTCGACGACATCAGCGAGCGCACGCCGATCATCGGGGACCTGCGGCCGGGCGGTCGTCATGTAGCGTTAGACATGGACCGTGCGGGCGGCACGCGACTCCTCGCGCAGCGCCTGCTGGAGGGCGAGAAGGTCCACGGCGACCAGCCGACCATCACGGGTCGAACCCTCGAGGAAGAGGCCGGGGACGCGCAGGAGGCGCCCGGCCAGGACGTGATCGTGTCGCTGGACGAGCCGTTGAAGGAGACGGGCGGGCTCGTCATCCTGAAGGGGAACCTCGCGCCGGAGGGGTGCGTGATCAAGGTGGCAGGGCACGAGATCATGCAGCACCGCGGTCCGGCGCGCGTGTTCGACCGCGAGGAGGACGCCTTCGCGGCCGTCTCCGAGCGGCGCATCTCCCCGGGCGACGTGGTCGTCATCCGCTACGAGGGGCCGAAGGGCGGTCCCGGCATGCGCGAGATGCTGGGCGTAACCGCCGCGCTCGTGGGCGAAGGGCTGGGCGACTCGGTGGCGCTGCTCACGGACGGGCGCTTCAGCGGCGCGACGCACGGCCTGATGGCCGGGCACGTCGCCCCCGAGGCGGCGGTGGGCGGTCCCATCGCGGCGATCGAGGAGGGCGACATCATCGCCTTCGACATCGACGCGCGCCGTCTGGACCTGGAACTCGACGAGGCGGAGTTGGAGCAGCGGCTGGCGGCGTGGTCGCCGCCGGCGCCGCGCTACGAGAGGGGCGTGTTCGCGAAGTACGCGGCGGGCGTCTCGAGTGCGTCCGAGGGCGCGGTCACGAGCTAGGGGCCAAAAGTGTACGCTTTTGGCAATTCTAAATGAACCGTACACTTTAGAACGTACGATCGGAAGTGCGCGGGCTGCAATCCGACTGACCCGAACAGGTTCGGGGAAAACGCCCGACCCAGATCCGTTGAGTCAGGCCGGTCGCGCGTACCTGCTGGCGAGGTAGTCATCCCGCCAACGGATGGTGCTCCGCCACTGCCCATCGGAGCCCCGCGTCGCCTGCAGGCGGCCACGATTGGCGGCCGCCCTCAGGGCGCCCGTGGAGATTGCCCGAGTGGCGAGCGCCGCGAGTGGAACGAGGCGGGCGGGCCCGGCAACCGCCGGAATGACGAACCTGTTGAGGTTGTCCAGGATGGCCCGCGCCAGAAGCTCTCCCAGCGCTCCCGTATCCCCTCGATCGGTCCTTCGCAGCGCTTGAAGGTACTGAAGGCGCTGGCGCTTGTAGATGATCACGGGGGGATACCCAAGGCGGACGAGCATCAGATTGAGGACGAGCCGTCCCGCCCTGCCGTTCCCATCGAGGAACGGGTGAATCTGCTCGAAGCGGCAGTGGAGCCGGGCGAGCGCCAACGGAAACTCCGAACCGCCGCCGCGCAGCTCGCTAGCTTCCTCGAGCCAATCACTCACAAGCGCAGGTACGTCGGTCCACGGCGGGGGAATCATGCCACCGGGAAACGGCTGGATATCATGTTTCCGGAACGCGCCGGGGCGCTCGTCGGGAGACGCATCGGGATGCGGCGCCACGTCCCAGACGGGCCCCATGGCGAGCGAGTGGACGTGGCGCATCTCGGCCAGGGTGAGGATATCGCCGTTTGTCCACTCAGCGTCTTCGACACCGTGGTCGTAGACCCAGGAGGCGGCCTTCGCGTACCCCTGGACCTCCATGTACTCGCTGAGCGGCTTCTGCCCAACTGTGCGCCCTTCGGCCAGGAGTGCTTCGACTTGCCGGAGCACGAGGGTATTACCCTCGATAGCGGTCGAGTGATGGGCCTCCTCGAACCAGATGCCTTCCCAGATGGCGGCGGCCTCCGCCTCGAGGCGGTTGGGAAGCCCGCCCATGCGCGTCCGGAACTCCTCCATCTGCGTCTCGAGGCGCTCGAAGACTGCCTTGCGAGGGGGACGGCCGCGCCTGGGCATGGGCTCCCATCCTGAAAGTGTTCGTTTTTCCGAGATCGAATTAAACCGTACACTTTAGAACGCCAGAGCGAAAGTGTACGCTTTCGGAGATTCTAAATGAACCGTACACTTTTGGGCGGCGGGAGCTAGCGGCGGCGGCGCGGACGGCCGGGCGGGCGACGGTAGCGGGGGGTGGAGCCGGCGGTCAGGTACAGGCGGGCCATGACGTCCTGCCGGTGACGCCAGGGGCGGGCAACGCTCTCGATGACCCCCTCGACGAACGACAGGAGGCCGGCCATGGCTTCGAGCAGAGCCTTCACGAGCGACCTCCAGTCGTTTGGGTCCGGCCGGACCGTGCCCCGGCGGCTAGCGGCGGGGTGGGCGGCGGTGGGGGTCGGGACTCGAGCCGGTCGTGATCGTCGTGCGATCGATGACGCGCCGCCTGAAGCCCACGAGCCGGAACATGCCGGCGAGGGTGTCGTCGATGAAGGCGAGAACCGCGAGAAACTTGCCGAGGATCTGTCTCATGGCGGGACCGTCCCTCGGACAAGCCTAGCAGGATGCGCAAGGCCCCTGCCGGCTGGCAGGGGCCTCAATCGGTTGCAGTTCTGGCGACCCCGATCGGATTTGAACCGACGATCTCCACCTTGACAGGGTGGCGTGTTAGGCCGCTACACCACGGGGCCGCGGCGTGCCTGATCGTAGCGGCTCGGCACGGCCCAGCCAACCAGGGGGACGGCGCGAACCGAGTGAGGCCTAGGCCAGGAGCGGCTTGCCGTCCTTGATGATCGACCAGCCGCCGCTGTCGCGATCGATGTCGTACAGGACCACGTGGCAGTTGCCGCAGATGGGCCCCGTCACCTCGCGCTCGCCGTTGGAGACAGTGTGCTCGTCGCACACGCCCCCATAGCGCTCGACGCCATCGAGGTTGCAGAAGATGCACGTCAGGTGGGGCGTGTTCTCCTTCGGGCAGTTGGGGCAGGTCGAGCCGGCGGAGAAGTCGCAGCCGCCGGGGCCGCAGGTGTACTTCTCCAGGTTCTCAAGCACGTAGTTGCTCGCCATGGTTTCGCTCCCTCCCCTAGGAGACCGCGGCTGCGTTGCGCGCGCGCGCCCACTCGTGGGCCTCGTCGGAGGCGACCCACTTGATGGCGTTGGCGAGCAGCCGGCGGTAGTTCGGGTTGTTGTAGGAGGTGGGCACGTCGCCCGCCTGCACGTAGACGATGGGGCTGTTCTGGTAGTTCTTCGCCCAGACCACCAGGTTCGGGGTCGGGGGGTGCGTCCAGTCGCCGCGCTCATACATGCGGCCGTGGTTCACCACCAGCGAGGGCGAGAAGAAGTTCCTGTAGGTGAAGTCGAAGTCGCTGCGAACGAGCGGCACGAGGCTGTCCTCGTGGTAGGGCGCCAGGTAGATCTCGTCCTGGAGTTCGAACGAGAGGTCGACGCCCTGGACGACGGGATGGTCGGCCTCTTCCTCGACCACGCTGCAGGTGTGGTTGGCGGCCAGGAGGTAGCCGGAGTCGGGGTAGTCGACGCCGCGCAGGCTGCCGGGGTTGTAGAAGAAGCGGCCGCCGATGATCTCGGCGTACTCCTCCCAGGCGGGCCAGGAGCAGATGTTGTGGTGGATCATGACGAGGCCCTTGCCCTCTTCGGTGAGGCGCATGTAGCCGTCCTTCAACTCCTGGGGCGGGTCGGGCGGGCCGCCGACGCCGAAGACGCCGGGCATGGAGTAGTCGACGATGCAGTCGTACTCGCGCGAGTTCTCGGGCTGGAAGAAGAGCTGGGCGGCGGGCTGCTCGACGTGCGTCCACGCAGAGATCTCACCCTCCTGCTGGAACGCATCGAACATCTGGAAGAAGGGTTCGCGCTGGAAGGGATGCCCCTTCGAGGCGAGCAGAACGTTGGGGGCGCTCATGGCTGTGTCCTCCGTCTGGTCCGGATTGGCTGGCGCATTCTACGAGGTTCGCGGGGGCCGCGGGGCCTGTCCCGACTGGCGGCCCCGTGGCTACCCGGAGGAATGGCGCAGGGCGACCGGCAATGGTGTCTGGTTGCCATGATTGTGTCATAGCGGCAGACTGCGCCGATGCTTGCGCGAGTGCAGTCGAGTGCGGTCGTCGGGCTCGACGGCGTCATGGTCGACGTCGAGGTCGATATTTCCCGCGCGCAGAACCCGACGACGGCGATCGTCGGGCTGCCCGATGCGGCCGTACAGGAATCGAAGGAGCGGGTGCGGGCGGCTATCCGCAACAGCGCGCTCACGTGGCCGTTCAACAGCCGCATCGTCGTGAACCTGGCGCCGGCCGACCTGCGCAAAGAGGGCCCCGCCTACGACCTGCCCATCGCCGCCGGCGTGATGGTCGCGAGCGGGCAGGTGGAGGCGGACCTGGCCGACGCGGTCTTCGTGGGGGAGCTGGCGCTGGACGGGGAGGTGCGGAGCGTGCGGGGCGCCCTGCCGATGGTGGCGGTGGCGCGGGACCGGGGAGCGCGGCGGGCGTTCGTGCCGACCGCGAACGCGCCCGAGGCAGCGCTGGTGGACGGGCTCGAGGTGTTCCCCGTGGAGTCGCTCACGCAGCTGGCGGCGCACCTGCTAGGAAAGGCGCCGATCGCTCCGTATTCGCCGGACGGCGACGACGAGGATGCGGAATCACTCGGGCCCGACCTGGCCGACGTCATCGGGCAGGAGCACGCGAAGCGGGCGCTGGCGATGGCCGCGGCCGGCGGCCACAACCTGCTGATGCGGGGGCCGCCCGGCAGCGGCAAGACGCTGCTGGCGCGGGCCATCCCCTCGATCCTGCCGCCGATGACGAACGACGAGGCGCTGGAGGTGACCCGCATCTACAGCGTCTCGGGCTTGCTGCCGGCGGGCGCGGGGCTCGTGCGCGAGCGGCCATTCCGGGCGCCCCACCACACCATTTCGCACGCGGGACTGGTGGGGGGAGGGTCCGTGCCGCGACCGGGAGAGATCACGCTGAGCCACCACGGCGTGCTCTTCCTCGATGAGCTCCCCGAGTTCGGGACGCAGGTGCTGGAGGTGCTGCGCCAGCCGCTGGAGGACCGCATCGTGACGATCAGCCGGGCGCGCCAGTCGGCCACGTTCCCGGCAAGCTTCGCGCTGGTGGCGGCGCAGAATCCCTGCCCCTGCGGCTATCTCGGCGACCCCGTGCGGGAGTGCCGCTGTCCGGCGAACGCGGCCGCCCGCTACCAGCGGCGCGTCTCGGGGCCGGTGCTGGATCGCATCGACATCTTCATCGACGTGCCCCGCGTCGACTACGAGAAGCTGGCGGCGGGGACGCGGGGGGAAGCCTCGGCGGTGGTGGCGGCTCGGGTGCGGGAGGTGCGGGCCATCCAGCGGGAGCGCTTCGCGGGGACGGGCACACGCCTCAACGCGGAGATGGGTCCGACGGAAGTACGGGAGCACGCGCAGTGGAAGCTGGACGAGCAGGCGCAGCGCATCCTGAGCCAGGCGGCCGCGCAGATGGCGCTCTCGGCGCGGGCATTCCACCGGGTGCTCAAGGTGGCGCGCACGGTGGCGGACTTCGACGGCAGCGATGCGATCGGGAGCGCGCACGTGGCGGAGGCGCTGCAGTACCGGGAGCGGGCGGAGTAAGGATCCTGGGTTAGAACATACGTGTTGACAGGCGAACGGGTGTTCGCTATGGTGTTCCAACCCTGCGAACGGATGTGCTGGCCATGGTGAACACAATCCCCACACTCATCTTTGATGTTCTGCTCGCCGGAGCCGCGGTGGCGCTCCTTGGAGTGACGATTCGCTCCATGCTGCCGCGACGGGGTGGGTGGCGTCGGGGTGGGCAGCGCGCGCTGGACGTCCCGCGCATCGCCCTGTGGCAGCCACGGCGGCGGTCGGTTCGAGGAGAGTTGCGACCGGCCCTGGGCCGCGTGGAACCCCTCGCCACGCGGCGCCAGGAGCTGGCGCGGCGCGCGTCCTAGCGGCCTAGTTGGTCTTGCGCGCGCAGCTGCGCACGCCGCGAATCGTCTCGATGCGCGTGAGCAGCCTCGAAATCTGCGACAACCCGCTCGTCTCAAGCGTGGCGAGAACGGAAACGGTTCCGTTGCCGTTCTTGGTGGTGTTGACGTTGACCATGTTGACGTCCTCGGCCGCCACCACCGTGCTGATGTCGCGCAGGAGGCCGACGCGGTCCCAGGCGTCGATCTGCACGGTGGCCGGGTAACGCTGCTCGTTGGTGCGGCCCCAGTCGAGGTCTATCAGGCGATCGGGCTCGCGCTCGTGCAGCACGTTGTGGCAATCGGCGCGGTGGACGGTGACGCCGCGGCTGCGCGTGACGTAGCCGCGAACGCTGTCTCCGGGCACGGGATTGCAGCAGCGGGCGAGGGTCGTCTCCAGGCCTCCGGCGGCGAGGCCGCGCAGGCCGGGGCCGCTGCCCGGGCTGGTGGGACGGCCCAGGGGAATCTCGTCGAGGTCGTCGGGGTCGTGGTGCCGCTGGAGGAGGGCGCTCGCCTTGTGCGTGACCGATTCGACGCTGACATCGCCGTAGCCGATGTTGGCGAGCAGGTCGTTCCAGGTCTTTCCGGGGAAGAGGGC
>DAOUID010000210.1:0-7566 GCA_034428315.1 Dehalococcoidia bacterium | reverse complement strand
TGAGACCAACTTATGGCAGCCTCCTTCGTCTCGGCATGCCAGAGCCTCGAACGAGGAGTTGGCTCGGACTGAGTGGGCACATGAGGGCACCGCACTCATCCTCGGCACTGGCCCTAAACTTCTTCGACTGAACCGACAGAGATTCGAATACCATTCTATCGGCGTAGGCATGTCTTCGTTCGGCGACCGGTTCTCTAAATCAGAACCTCCCAGCGAAAAGTTCGCAAATCGGTACGCCTTGGCCCACCACCGTGCACTGAAACAAGTACCATCTTCGAGATGTGGCTGGGAGGCCTAGGGCGGCCCGAACGATAGGTTCGAGGCTTCTCGAGTGGACATGGTGGCGGCCAGGCGATATATGGAGGCCACGGCGTCCATCCTGCGTAGGAGCAGCGTCAGTCACTCCCTGGACATGGGGTAGGCCCGCACGAAGTCCGAGGACGTGTCGAAGCGGAGGACCCACGCGGCTTCTTCGATGCCCTAGGCCGTCAGGTGGTACCTCTGGCTGGCTGGCCAGTCAGCATCGGAAAGATGACGAGCGCCATTCCGTCGGAGAGCGTCAAAGTGACGCTCTTGCCGTACCGGGACACGTTCGTGAAAGAGCGCCCCTCAATGTCCCCGGCCACGTCAATCTCGGATAGCGTCCGAAACACCGTTGGGCGGACGACGCGGGCAGAGACCACGGAAGCGCCCACCGCGTGGCGCTCCAGCACCTCGCGGACAATGGTGAGTTCCGGCGCCTCCGGCATGGGTTTCGTCCCGCCTGGTTTCTTACTTGGCTACGAACGTATTTGAAAACGGGGCACCCGACCAATACCCAACCAACATCTCAGTCTCTCTGCAATCTCAAGCCCGCCCACCATTCCGGCCGCTGGTAATGCAACCTCAATCATGAAGCTGAGCGGTGCCGAGAGCACATTCTCCGTGGAACCGCCTTGGTTCCCGAGTACTCCCAAGTTGATGAATATCCATAGCAACGCGAAGCCGGCAATGAACACGCAGAATATCAGCACTATCTCGATGGCGTACTTTAAGACCGGCAAATGTAATGAAGCCCATGATGCCCCCGTCACTGCCAACCAAACTACGATTAGTGTCCAGAAGCGCCAATCCTCACTTTCGTCCAGGGCATCCACGGCAAGCGCCAGCACGATGGCCGTGTATATGAATAGAAACGTGCCGACGAGAGTGCGCTTCCAATTCGACACTACCCAGGGAATCACCCAACGTACAAAGCCAGCGAGAGAGAGTAGTACTACCCATACGTACACCGGCTCAGACGTGTCCGCATCGTCGACGTAGAATGCCCATAGCAGGAGAGCTAACCCGGCAAACACCAATCCGCCCCCTGCGACATCGAGCGCAGTTTTCTTCCAAGAGCTCTCGCGCGTTGCCTCTGGAGGGTCTTCTTTAGATGAGACGAACGATATGCCAGATATGACGAATAGTGCGCCCAAGATCAGGATCACTCCAGCGGTCCACCAGCGATACACATCGTCGCTAGGCTCCGGCGCAAGTACGAAGGAAACCCATAGCGCCCATGCGACGAAGAGGGCCCCAAGCACAGTCGCGACAAAGACCAACCCGTGGAATAGTCGGGGGTGAATCCTTGATTCAGGTGGCTCTACAGCTACAGAGGCAAGTATCGGCAGCACGGCGAGACCAGGCAGCGCCCACCAGAAGACCCACCGGGTTACTCCTTCGCCGATATCGACATCTTGCACGTAGTGACCCCACAGGATAAAGCCAAAGCCTATGATCAGATAGGGGATCAGGAGCACCAAGCCTGCCTTCTTCAGTCTGTCTCGCGTCACTTGCGCATCTCCTCACACCTTCCGAACGCGGTTCGACAGTATAGAGTGTAACGCCATGGCGTGGCTGGCCCCATCGGTGATTCGGTTGGCCTGGGCTCGGGGGGTTCGATAGTTCCCGCGTTCGTGGAAATGACGAGCGGTTCCGTCTCCCGGCTACGCCCCTGGGCGGCCGCTGCTTTGTCAGTATCTGGTTGGGACACTTCTGCTCCTTTCCCGGGGCACTCTACCCTCAGTCAGGGAGCTCACACCACCTCAAATCTCTCGGGTTTTCCTATCCCCTCGGGTGTCCCATTATCGCTGACGGTCTACAGATTGACTACAGGTCCAGAACGAGGGTAAGTGTGAAAGTTCTTGATTTTGTCAAGTCTGGTGGGTTGTCTCGTTCAGTTGACAGAGCCGACTACCGGATGCCCTATGAGTTCTTCGGTCAACGCTGGTCGCGTGCTTGCCCACGGCGAGCTTCTGCGGCAGGCCTGGTTCTCGGCGCACTTCGGCCGCCCTGCCCTGCGCTGTGCTGGTCCCCCATTGCCATTACCCTTTCATGCCGCTGGTCTAGCATGCGCACCAGGACAAAAGTCAGTGCCGCGATCTGTCCTATGATGACTGGGGCTGACAAGGCTACCAGTGTCCAGGGGTGATCGGCCAGCCCAAAGAACAGGGAGACTACTATCAGGATAAGCGGGGGGCCTCCCACGAGTCCCGCTATCAGGACGCCGACTTGGCCGGCACCGCTGACGCGCCATCCCTCCCTGGTCTGTTCGATTTGCAGGGAGTCGCCTTTACTCTGCTTGCTCACGGCGCTTGGACCTCCTGAAGCACTTGAACCTCCCGACCCGGGGTCGACGGCAAGGCGCCGGGCTGCTTCCACCGTCTCGATGCCTTCACAGTACCTGTAGGCGGTGTCCTAGACATTTGGGGTTATAGCCCGCACTCAATCAATCCGCTGCGGGAATCTTGTCCTGAACAGGCTTTGCCACAATCCAATCGACCGGTCTTCGTCCCATTCGCGGCGCGCTGCCTCTGCGATTCCAGCTGCCTCCGTGAGCTTGGTCTTGAGTGCTTCGATGTGGTAATCGTCGCAGTCTCTCAACAGGTTCTCGTTCTGGAGCGAGGGGTTCATTGTCCGTGGAGCCGAGTATGAGAACATGTGGTTGTTGGAGAGTTGCCGAAGAACACCGGACACCGCATCGGCATCTGAGCTCGATAGCAAGATGGGCCAAGCCTGAGCAATCATCACTTCCAGCGCGACTGAGGGTAGCCGGGCCCTTTTGGGCAGCGCCTGGTTACGCCAGTGCTTCAGCATCTTGGCGACCCGAACGAACCGGCCGTCGGTGCGAGAATTCTGCCGGCGATACCATTCCTCAAGCCCCTTCGGATTGGTCGCCTCCCAGCCGTTGACGGTCCGGTTGGGGATGTACAGGACATTGTTCACCTGTCTTGAATCCCCAGCCAGCGGGACCACGTCCATGTGAAACTCGCCGGGGAATTCAATCCGAACGCACCTTGGCCGTGTACTCACCTTCCCACGATACGCTTCGGTTTTCTTGAGACGCCTGGCAAGCCAGCGAACCAACCGCTTTGGTTCCGCGGTTCCAGCTGGAACAGCATCGAGGTCGAGAGAGCAGCAGACATCGACGTCAAAGTCTGCACCACTCCCCAACGGACGGATGGCCGTGCCATGAACGTACGATCCCTGGAGGAACGTCTCGTATAGGGCCGGAGAAGCAAATTGGTCGGCCTCCAGCGCCCCACGCAGGGCCTCATGCTCCGCCTTTATTCGGTTGAGCTTGGGTTCATCCAGGCTGATGTTCTCGAGGAAGCGCTCGAAATGCTGTGCGAGCTCCACGAATCTCAGCCTCCTCGTTGAATGCGACCTGCGACTACTGGCCCTACTAAATGAGTCTCCTCGAGGGGCCTGTGCGGGCGTGCGGGTGTCTTCGCGTGGGTCCTGCATGCTCTTTTCGAAGGCACATCCCTACAACTGACATCCTAGCGCTTCTCGGGGTCTTCCAGCAAAGAAACCGGGCGACCTGTGAATCAGCGTAAGCCCTGCCACTGCGTAGTCTTAACTGCGGATGCCGGTGTAAAATGGAGGGACCACACTGAGGAGGAATCCTGTATTGCAGAATACGGCCTCACACCTGAACGACGTTCACGCGGAACTGGCCCCGTCTGACGACACACTGTCCGCCGCCCGAAGCCGGCGAGATGAGGTTCTCGCGAAGGCCAGTAGCTTTGCTGGCGCCCTCCGAACCTACAAGTCCGGCTCAATCGCCCACAGAACGGCGAATCATGACACCGATGCAGACTGCGGTGTGGTGCTAGACCGGCGGTCGTATCCGAGTCTGGGCCCAGACGGCGAAGGGAAAGCACCGAACGAGACCGTCGAGGAAGTCAGAGAGTTCCTGCGCGAGCGTCTGAAGGAGGACCACCCCGACATTAGGTTCCGGGTCACCAAGCGAGCCATAACGGTGTCGTTCAACGAGCCGCTGGACGATGGGACAGACCCATCCGTAGACCTGATCGTCGCCCTGACCCGGAAGAATGCCCAGGGGCTCTGGATACCCAACGTCGAGAGCAAGGATTGGGACGCCTCCGATCCGGAGTATCACACGAGGGTCTTGACCGATGACCCTGCCGATCTCAGGCGTGTTAGTGCGAAGGTCATCAGGCTCGCGAAGGGATGGAACACTCAATTCGCAGAACCCGGCCTCTGTAGCTTCAACATCGAGGCACTGGCCCTGAGCTGCATCACCGAAGAGCACGGTGTGCCCGACGGTCTGGCGGAGCTCTTCCGCTTTGCCGCCAGCGACCTCAAGAAGCGATTCACTCCCGACCCGGCAGGGGTGTCCAAGCCCATAAAGCTGCTCATGGACCGCGATGTCGTCGTTGGCCGCTTGAAGAGAGCGGCCGAGCGTATGAAGGATGCGCTGGACAATGACGACGACAAGATAAAGGTCCAGGAGGCGATGGCGAGTCTGTATTGGAAATACGTCAGCCCGCCAGAAGGAAGCAAATCCAAGGTGGGGATTGCCTCCGCACTCCGAAGTGGAAACCCCTCGCTGGGCGTCTCAGGAGGCGCGCTGAGTCTTGCCGGTGGCGGCGGCTCCAACGTCAAGCCGACCAGATCGTGGGGAAGTGAGCGCTCGTAGGAGGTTCACCGGACCACCCAACACAAACAAGGGACCGTGGTTTGGGCTGACAGTGGTGCGACTCAAGTTTGAGCGAGGCGTCAAGAGCCAGTTTCCCAACTTGAACGGCGGAAGGGTCAAGGGTGGCTACGAATATAGGGCCACTCTGCCAGTGCCTCACTACGAGCCCAGAAAGACCCGCATCAGGTTTAACGGCATGGCGAAGGTCCCATCCGTGTTCGTCGACGGTCCCCAAGACTCACCACACCGCTACCCTGACGGAGACCTCTGCATGTGGTTTCCGGACGACCCCGTAGAGCGCCGGTGGGTCTTCGACGACGGTCTACTGGCCCTATTGGGATCGGTAATGGCTCATCTATTCAAGGAAGCCTGGTGGCGGGAGACGGGGGAGTGGCTTGGCGAGGAAGTCCCGCATGGAGCCCAGACGAAGGAGCAAACAGGGACGTGAACGAGGCGCAGCAACTCACTCTGCCTTGGCCTGTTGTCGGTGCGGTCATTATCGGAGCAGTGTCGTTCACCGTATTCGTTCTCACCAACTGGTGGAACGGGGAACGTGAGAGGCTGACCCGAAGTCGTGAAGTTTTTTCGAAGGCGTACGCTGCAGTCCAGGAGTACAAGGAATTCCCCTACGTGATTGCGCGACGCAGGAAGGATACGCCAGAGGAGGAACGAATACGCATCTCCTCTGAATTGCGTAGGGTTCAGGCCGACCTAGCATTCTATTCTGCCTGGCTTATGACCGAATCTCGTCATGTCCACCGCAGCTTCTCGGAACTGCTTGAGCAGGCGCGGAATGTGGCAGGTTCGGCGATGCACGACGCTTGGTTGCAGCCCGCCGCCGCCGAAGACTCCGAAATGAACACGCTCAAGCAGGACATGTCCGCCCTGGCTTCCTACGAATGCGCATATCTGGAAGAGGTGGTTGACCACCTATCTCTCTGGCCTCGCTGGACTCGCCGATTGCTTCGACGCAAGCCGGGGGCGTGACGTCAACCGCAATCGTCGTTGCATCCTGGACTCTCGCCCCGGCCATTGCTCTGTCCCAGTTTTGAGCTCCCACCTGAGTCCTCATCCCAGCACACCACTGCCACCAGCTTGCGGTGGATGTAGTCCTTATGCGCTACGCATCAAATTCGGCAATCCAATTGCCCTCTAATGGGAACCCTTATCAGATACATAGTCGTTTCACCCTGGTGTTACTGCATGGACGGTGTATAGCCCTGGCCCTCCTCGAACTCGCTCGGGAAAGGCTGCACCGTCCCAGTCTCCACTATGCTCGCCGCACAGGAGCTGTGTGGGTGCGGTTGTTGTTCGCTGAAACTGTTCCTGCCCAAGAGCTCGTGCCGGAGGTGTTCAAAGACCCCCTTGACCGCCAATGACTTGGCCAGTTGACCGATGTCCTGGCAGAGCTCCGGCTTGCTCTCGATGTAGGGTCTCATTAGGGGCTCCGCCTCTTCTTCCCAGGCCAGGACGACCTTGTTGGCGGTTTCCTCAACGACTGGCAGGACCGTTCCCACAACTTTCCCTTCATCCTGTGGCCTCATTCGGAAGAGGCTAAGGCGGGCCATGATCAGTTGGGACATCTGGTCCTCGATCATCTCATGACGGCTTCCGAACCCGGCCAATGCGTGCATCAGGTATCCGAACTCGCCCTCCAGGGTCTGGGTTGTCCTGGTCAACTCATCCCTTGTGTTGGGGCATTCCCTGTAGTGTTTCATCAGGGCTCGCGTCTGTTCGTCGTTCAGGCCCGCCGCCGCTCCCCACGAAGCCATCATGTCAACGGATGCTTCCTCCAGAGGAGTGGTGATCCGGTGACGAAGCCGGTCGCAGATGGAGAGGAGTTCTGACTCCTCTCTGGTCAGCCGGGGCTCAATGGCGTCCCGGAAGACTGTTCGATCACGAGCACAATAGTCGCACCGGCAGTCTCTCAGGTTGTGAGAGCCCAGGCCGGGTCCTTGGCTACGGCGGTAGGCCTTGCCTCGTGCCTCCCGCTGGGATTCCCCTACGAACTCAGAGGACAGTATCTTCTCGAATATGGGGCTTACCGTCTGGGATGTCGGCCAGAGCTCCTTGATAAGGTACGGTGTTCCCAACTCATCGAACATCCCCTCCTGGAACTCGGAGGTCTCGCATATCCGGCATATCCTTGAGTTGGCGCCGAACATCGTGATTGCAAAGTCATGCGCTGGGCAGGTGAACTCCTCCAGCGGCCTCTGTGCCGGCTGTGCTACTGGGTCCCAGGGTTCCGTACCGTCGTACCGGTTGGAATCGAGCAGTCTCTGGAGGAGGGCGTCTTCTGAACCTTTCCCACGCGGCCAGTGGAGTATCCAGGGGGCGTGCAGCAATTCTTCCTTGCTGAAGATCTGGGAGTCGTCCCTGTTGTCCTGACGGGTCCCAGCGTAGAGGTGGGAGGGTTGAACGCAGTAAGGCCTATTGCAGAGATGGTTGACCTGCCGGTCCTCGGGGACCGGCTCTCGCGTCTGAATGAACACGGCCCTGTGTGCCAGCTCCTGCTTCTCCTCAATCGTGAGGACGCCGTAGCCGTCCCGGTTCAGGCCGTATTTCCATACCATGCAATGCCCGAAAGGCGTGAAGGGAGA
>DAOUID010000209.1:0-8414 GCA_034428315.1 Dehalococcoidia bacterium | reverse complement strand
CCCCACCCTCCCCGCCATGTTCTCCCCGCCGCCCCTCCACCAACTCCTGCTGACCCGCACCGAGAACCGCCCCAACCGCCCCTTCGCCGGCGGACTGGCCGCGTATATCACCATCCACCAGACCGGTAACCCCCGCCCCTCCGCCGACGCGCACGCCCACGCCCGCTGGATGGCCCGCGAGGCGCCCTACTCCTGGCACGCCACCATCGACGACGGCGAGGTCTGGCAGTCCCTCGACTGGGGCGAGCAGGGCTGGCACGCCGGCGACGGCGCCGGCGGACCCGGCAACACCACCTCCATCGGCCTCGAGATCTGCATGAACGAGGGCATCGACGAGGCCGCCGCCGACCTCAACGCCGCCTGGCTCACCGCCCGCCTCCGCCTCGACGGCCACGGCTACGAGGGCATCGTCCAGCACAACCACTGGACCGGAAAGAACTGCCCCGCGCTCATCCGCGCCGAGCCCGGCCGCTGGGAACGCTTCCTCGACCAGGTCGCCCGCTTCGAGGAGCAGGCCACCCGCACCCGCCTCGAGGACCGCGTCGCCCGCCTCGAACAGCGCGTCACCGCCCTCGAAGCCGCCCTCGCCCCCACGCCGGTCGAGCCAGTGGCCGAGCCGGGCTAACGGAGCGAGCGCGAAGCGAAGCGGTGCAGTCGAGCGACCGAGCGAAGCGAGCTACTATTGGCGGAAGGGACGCCTTCGTAGCTCAGTTGGCAGAGCGGCGCATTCGTAATGCGTAGGTCGTCGGTTCGAATCCGACCGAAGGCTCCACTCCTGGCTCTTGGCTATTGGCCATTGGCTCTTGGTCCCCACCCCACCCGGGCCCTGCTAGGGGAGGCCTTACCGCCTCTGGCCCATCCCGCCCCACTCAGCAGGGCGCAGCGAAGCGGAGCCCGGCGCTCCCCTCAGCGAAGCGGCGCAGCCGCGAGCGCTCTCCTCAGCGATGCGCCGCAGGCGCGAGCGCTCCACTCAGCCGCCCGCCAGGGCGGCGCTCTCCTCAACGGTACGGGCGAAGCGCCTCCCGGATGTCCTCCACGATCTCCGCCGGACGCTCCGGCGCCGCGAAGTGCCCGCCCCCGTCCCGCGCCCGCGTCCAGACCAGGTTGTAGTACTCCTCCGTCCACCCCCGCCCCTGCGAGGTCATGTCCTGCGCCATGAACGAGATGCCCGTCGGCGCTTCCACAACCGGGCGCCGGTCGTGCGACGGACGCCACGGGTTCTTCGCCACCTCCGCGTAGTACCTCGCCGAGGTCACGTAGGCGCCCGTCGCCCAGTACAGCATCATCAGCGTCAGCAGGTGGTCCTTCGAGAAGGCCTGCTCCACCGCCCGCTCACCCCGGTCGTTGTCGCTCCACCAGTAGCGCCGGTCGAGGATCCAGGCGCACAGCCCCACCGGTGAGTCGTGCAGGGCGTACGAGATCGTCTGCGGCTCGTTCATCTGCACCACGGCGTGCGCGCTCCCCGGGCGCGCACGCAGCACCCCCGGCTCGACCAGGTCCGGGTTGCGCGCCGCCTGCTCCGCCGTCGTCGTGCGCTGCGCCAGCAGTCGCGTCCCCTCGGGGTCCGCCAGCACGGTGAGCGGGATCGCCCCCGTGATGTGGATCGCCGCCACCCGGTCCGCGTACTTGTGCCCGAGCTGCGCGCTGATCAGGTTTCCCCAGTCGCCCCCGTGCGCGAGGAAGCGGTCGTACCCGAGCACGTTCCCCATCAGCTCCGCCCACAGGTCCGCCGTGCGCCAGAAGTTGATCCCCGGTACCTGGTGCGGCGCCGAGAACCCGAACCCCGGTAGCGAGGGCAACACCACGTCGAAGGCGTCCCGCTCGTCGCCCCCATGAGCCGCCGGGTCCGTCAGCGGACCGATCAGCTCGTGGAAGTCCCAGAAGCACCACGGCCACCCGTGCGACAGGATCAGCGGCTTCGGATCCGGTCCCTTCCCCCGCTCGTGGATGAAGTGGATGGGAACGCCCTGGATCTCCGTCCGGTAGTTCGCGAACGCGTTCATCTCGCGTTCCACCGCCCGCCAGTCGTACTCCTCGATCCAGTAGTCGACGAGCTCCCGCAGGTACGTCCCGTTGACCCCGTACCCCCAGTCGTCGTTCGCGAAGTCCTGCGGATAGCGCGCGTTCACCAGCCGGTGCCGCAGGTCCTCCAGCAGCTCATCCGGAAGATGGATCGTGTAGGGCTCCGCCGCCATCGCACCCCTCCCGCCGGTGGTGGCCGCAGACTACACCGGTGGTCGGTGGTCGGTGGTCGGTGGTCGGTGCGCCCCGCCCCCACTCAGGCGGGCGTAGCGCAGCGGAGTCCGCCGCTCTCCTCAGCGAAGCGCCGCAGGCGCGAGCGCTCTCCTCAGCCGCGCGCAGCGCAGCGGAGCGTGGCGCTCCACTCAGGCGGCAACGCCGCCGCTCTCCTCTACTTGACCCCTTCGCGGTCCGGATTCAGATCGCCCTCGATGCGGATCTCCGGGAGCCACTCGAGCCAGCTCGGCAGGTACCAGTTGAACCGGCCCAGCACTGCCATGCTCGCCGGCACGATCACCGAGCGGATGAGCGTCGCGTCGATGATCACCGCCACCCCCAGCCCGAACCCCGCCTGCTGCAGCGGCGCCAGGTCGCCGAGGGCCATGCCCATGAACACCGCCACCATGATCAGCGCCGCCCCCGTGATGATGCTTCCCGTCGACCGCACCCCGAAGGCGACCGACTCGCGGTTGCTGCCCGTCAGGCCGTATCGCTCCCGGATTCGGCTCAGCAGGAACACGTGATAGTCCATCGAGAGGCCGAACATGATCGCGAACAGGAACAGCGGCAGCCAGGCCTCGATCGTGCGCGTCTGCTGGAACCCGAAGAGCTCGTTCCCGATTCCGTGCTGGAACACGACCACCAGCAGCCCGTAGGCCGCCCCCACTGAGAGCAGGTTCATGATGATCGCCTTCAACGGCACCACGATCGATCGGAACACCAGCAACAGCAGGATGAAGCTCAGCCCCAGCACCACCGAGAACACGATCGGCGTGTACAGCGTGATCACGTCGATCAGGTCGACCTCTTCGGCCGTCAGGCCGGTCACCAGCACATTCGCCTCGGTGCCAGCGAAAGCCGCCGGGATGTAGTCGCTGCGCAGCCGCCGGATGGCGTCGTACGCCTCCGGGCTGCGGGGGTCGGTCGTCAGCAGCGCCGAAACGAGGGCAAGGTCGCCCGTCTCGTTCGTCGTGGCGGAGACGCTGTTGAACATGGCGTCGTCCTCGATCAGCCCCGTCAGCGTTGAGATCGCCGCCATCACGGCCGGCGAGGACACGTCCGGCGTGTCCACCACCACCTCAACCGGCGACACGAGCCCGGCGCTGAAGTCCTCTTGCAGGATCTCGAAGGCCCGGCGCTGCTCGTTCCCGGCCGGAAGTGTCGAGACGCCCGAGATGCCCGACTGGAGCGTGAACGCCGGTACGGCCGCCGCGATCAGGAGGCTGGCCGATACCGACAGGCTGATCAGCGGCTGCCGCATCACCATTCGCACGATGAAGTTCCAGGCTCCCGCGCTCGTTCCCTCGTGCAGCCGCAGTCGCGGCAGGAAGGGGATGCGCAGCGAGTCGATCCGGTCCCCGAGCACGCTCAGGAGCGCCGGCAGCAGCGTGAGCGCCGCCAGCACCGCCATCACCGCCACCGAGATCGCCCCCAGCCCGAGGCTCTGGTAGACGTTGCTGGGAACGAGCAGGAGCCCGAGCAGCCCGATCACCACCGCCCCGCCCGAGAACAGCACGGCGCGGTTTGCCGTCGCCCCCGCCCGCGAGATCGCCGCCTCGACCGTGAAGCCGCGCAGCCGCTCCTCGCGATAGCGCTGCACGATGAAGAGCGAGTAGTCGATCCCCACGGCCAGCCCGATCACCGTGATCATGTTCACGACGAAGAACGAGAGCTCGAACCCCTGCCCCACGAGGAAGGCCACGCCGAGCGCCGTGACGACCGCGACCAACGCAACGACGAGGGGGATGCCCGCCGCCACCGCAGCCCCGAAGACCGCCACCAGGATGAGCAGCGCGATCGGCACGCCGATGCCCTCGCCCCGGCGCAGATCGCGCTCCGAGGTCTCCGTGAACGTCCGCCCGATGCTGCCCTGCCCCGCCACCAGCGCCTCGAACCCCGCGGGCCCCGCGAAGTCCTCCACCACCGAGACCAGGGGCCCTGCCGTCGCCTCCGCATCCCCGATCTCACCCGCCAGCGTCACCGGGATCAGCGTTGTGCGGCGGTCCGCGGAGACGAATCCCTCGTACCCCGTCTCGTAGTAGCTCGTGGCGGCCACGACCGTCCCCTCGAGCATCCGGATGCGGGCGAGCAGGTTGCTCGTCACTTCCGCGAAGGCGGCATCGTCGACAGTGCCGGCCGTGCTCCGCACGACGATGAACTCCTGGGGCGCCTCCGGACCCCGGAGGCGCTCTTCGAGGAGCGTTTCCGCACGCTCCGACTCGGCGTTGGAGACAACCGCGTCGCCTGCCGTGAGCACGTCGCCGATGTCGAACGCGAGGCTCCCCGCCACCACGACAAGCGCGATCCAGGCGCCGATGACGTACCACCGATAGCGGGCGCTCACCCGCGCCAGGCGGGCGGTGATCGACCCCTCGAGGTATCGGGAGCTGCCGCGTGCCATGGCCAACCTCCCCCACCGGGGCGCCCTGTGCTGTCACCTTTCGGCAGATGGGTGCGAGCGTCAAGCAAGGGGGTTCAGGACCGGTTAAGGATGGGTCACGAGTGGGTAATCAGCCGCCCGCGTAGCCCGCCGTGCGCAGCGCTTCGGCGATCTCGGGGAGGATGGTGGGGTCGTCGATCGTCGGCGGAACCGTGTACTCCTCGCTGTCCGCGATCTTCTGCACCGTGCCCCGCAGGATCTTCCCCGAGCGGGTCTTCGGCAGCCGCCCCACCACGATCGCCGTCTTGAACGACGCCACCGGCCCGATCTGCTCCCGCACCAGCCGCACCGCCTCCCCCTCGATCGCCCCGCGGTCCCGCTCGACGCCCGCGTTCAGGACCAGCAGGCCCAGCGGCGCTTGCCCCTTCAGCTCGTCCGCCACCCCCACCACCGCGCACTCCGCCACGTCCGGGTGCGCCGCCAGCACTTCTTCCATCTGACCCGTCGAGAGCCGGTGCCCGGCCACGTTGATGACGTCGTCGGTGCGCGTCATCACGTACACGTAGCCGTCCTCGTCGATGTACCCCGCATCGCCGGTCTTGTAGTAACCGGGAAACTCCTCGAGGTACGCCTCCCGGTACCGCTCCTCCGCCTGCCACAGCGTGGGGAAGCTGCCGGGCGGCAGCGGCAGCCTCGCCACCAGCGCCCCGATCTCCCCCGCCGCCACTTCCCGCTGCCCCTCGTCCAGCACCCGGATATCCCAGCCCGGAACCGGCTTCGTGGGCGAACCGTGCTTGATCGGCATCAGCTCGATGCCGGCCGGATTCGCGCAGATCGACCAGCCCGTCTCCGTCTGCCACCAGTGGTCGATGACCGGCACGCCGAGCTGTTCCTCGGCCCACTGCACCGTATCCGGGTCTGCCCGCTCACCCGCCAGGAAGAGCGCTCGCAGGCCTGCGACCTGCTCGGGCCGGATGAGCTCCCCGTTCGGATCCTGCTGCTTGATCGCCCGGAACGCCGTCGGCGCGGTGAACAGCACCTTCACGTCGTGCTCGGCGATCACCCGCCAGTAGACCGCCGCGTCGGGCGTCCCCACGGGCTTGCCCTCGAACAGCACCGTCGTGTTCCCGTGGATCAGGGGACCGTAGACGATGTACGAGTGGCCCACCACCCAGCCCACGTCCGAAGCCGCCCAGTACACCTCGCCCGGCTCGACCCCGTAGATATTGCGCATGCTCCAGTTGAGCGCCACCAGGTGCCCGCCGTTGTCCCGCACGATCCCCTTCGGCTGCCCCGTCGTCCCCGAGGTGTAGAGGATGTAGAGCGGGTCCGTCGCCTCCACCCAGGTGCACGGCTGTGGCTCCGCCGAGGCCTCCGCCTCCACCCAGTCCAGATCGCGCCCCGCCACCATCTCCGCCTCCGCTTGTGGCCGCTGCAGGATCACGCAGCGGCCCGGCTTGTGCGAGGCGATCTCGATCGCTTCGTCGAGCAGCGGCTTGTAGGGAACGATCCGGTTCGGCTCGATGCCGCACGAGGCGGACAACACGACCTTCGGCGTGGCGTCGTCGATGCGCACCGCCAGCTCGCTCGCCGCGAAGCCGCCGAAGACGACCGAGTGAACCGCCCCCAGCCGCGCGCAGGCCAGCATCGCGATCACCGCCTCCGGCGCCATCGGCATGTAGACAAGCACGCGGTCGCCCTTCTCCACGCCCGCCTCCGCCAGCACCCCCGCCACCCGCGACACCCGGTCCCGCAGCTCCCGGTACGTGAACCGCTCGATCACGCCCGTGATGGGGCTGTCGTAGACAAGCGCCGGCTGGTCCGCCCGCCCGCCCTCGACGTGCCGGTCGAGCGCGTTGTAGCAGGTGTTCGTGACTCCCCCCGCGAACCACCGGTAGAAGGGCGCCCGCGAGTCGTCGAGCACGCGGTCCCAGCGTCGCTCCCAGTGGATCGCTTCCGCCGCCTCCGCCCAGAACGCTTCCGGGTCGGCGAGCGAGCGGGCGTGGATCTCGTCGTAGCTGGCTGACATGCGCGGGAACCTCGGCGCTGGAGTCGCGACCGGTAGTCTACGGCGCTCGCCCGCCGCTTCGTACGGAAGGTTCGCTTGCCGCGTGAACGTGTCACGGAGTACGGTGTGTTACACAGAAACTGTAAGACTGTATGAAGAACATCACCGTATCGGTCGACGAAGAGACCCACCGGCTCGCCCGCATCCGGGCGGCCGAGTTGGACACGTCCGTGTCCGCCCTCGTCCGCGACTACCTCGCAGCCCTCGCCCGGGGACAAGGCCTCCCCGCCCGCACCGGGGAGACGGAGCGGGAGCGCCGCGTCCGGCTGCTCGACGACGTGATCCGCGACATCACCGCCAACGGCGGCGGGCTGCGCATGGCCGACAACTTGCCGCGTGATGCCCTCTACGACCGCGATGCGCTTCGTTGACACCAACCTCCTTCTCTATGCCGTCAGCGCCCTGACCGAGGACGCCAGCAAGCGCGACCGTGCGGCGGTCCTGCTTCGAGAGGGCGACCTCGCCCTCTCGGTGCAAGTGCTGCAGGAGTTCTACCACCAGGCCACCCGGTCCAGCCGTCCCGGAGCGATCACCCCTGCACAGGCCCTCCGCTTCATCGAGTCCCTGGATGCCTTCCCCGTCCAGCCCATCACGCTCGCCGTATTTCGTGACGGTGTGTCCCTCAGCCAGCGCTATGCGCTGTCGTACTGGGATGGCGCCATCCTCGCAGCAGCTCGTGCCCTGGGCTGTGATGCCGTCTACTCGGAAGACATGAGCGCTGGCCAGGACTACGGCGGCGTGACCGTGCTGGACCCTTTCGGGGGCTAGGCCTCACAAGCCGCCCCCTCATTGCCGAGCGCGGTAGGATCGCCTTCCCCGCAAGGAGACGACGATGAAAGTCAGCAGCACCTACCCCGCAACCTGGCTCGCCGAAGTCGGCCCCCAGGCGCGGCGCGCCGAGGAGCTCGGCTACGACAACACCGGCACCGGCGAGATGGCCCACGACCCCATGATCCTCGCCGCGGCCGCCGCCCTCGCCACCGAGACCATCGAGATCGGCACCCTCGCCATCGCCTTCGCCCGCGCCCCTATGGTCCTTGCCATGGGCGCCTGGGACCTCCAGCAGGCCACGGGCGGCCGCTTCTCCCTCAGCCTCGGAAGCCAGGTGAAGGGCCACATCCAGCGCCGCTTCGGCATGCCCTGGAGCGCTCCGGCCCCCCGCATGCGCGACTACATCCGCACCCTCCACGCCATCTGGGACTCCTTCGAGACGGGCGAGAAGCCCGACTACGTCGGCGAGACCTACCAGTACACCCTCATGAACCCGCTCTTCTACCCCGGCCCCAGCGGCTTCCCCCGCCCGAAGGTAATGCTCGCGGCCGTCGGCGAGCACATGACCCGCGTCGCCGGCGAAGTCGCCGACGGCGTCCTTCCCCACGGCTTCACCACCAACCGGTATATGCGCGAGGTCTTCCTCCCCAACGTCGCGAAGGGACTCGAACGCGGCGGCCGCACCTGGCAGGACATCGAGATCTCGGCCGGAGGCTTCACGGTCTACGGCGAGGACGAGTCCGAGATCGAGCAGAAGCTCCAGGGCCTGCGCCAGCCCATCTCCTTCTACGGTTCCACCCGCAGCTACCACGACGTCTTCCGCCTCCACGGCTGGGAGGACCTCGGCATGCAGCTCCACTCCATGTCCCTCCAGGGCAAGTGGGAGGAGATGCAGCAGGTGATCCCGGAGGATGTCCTCCACGAGTTCGCCCAGTCCTCGACCTACGACAACCTCCC
>DAOUID010000208.1:0-14728 GCA_034428315.1 Dehalococcoidia bacterium | reverse complement strand
CGACGTTCGACGAGGGCGGGGTGATCGCGCCCGGACACGACCCCGAGATCGACACGCTGCGGGGGCGGACGACCTCGGCGCGGGAGGCGCTGCTGGCGCTGGAGTCGGAGGAGCGGGAGCGGACGGGCATCCGCTCGTTGAAGGTGGGCCAGAACAGGGTGTTCGGCTACTACCTGGAGGTCTCGATCGCGAACGCGGAGCTGGTGCCCGAGCGCTTCCAGCGGCGGCAGACGCTCGTGGGAGCGGAGCGGTACGTGACGGAGGAGCTGAAGGAGCTGGAGAGCGGGATGACGACCTCGCGCGAGCGGCTGGCGGCGCGGGAGCGGCAGGCGTTCGAGGCGCTGGTCGAACGGCTGGCGGGGCAGCTCGAGGCGCTGCGGGGAGCAGGCGAGGGGCTGGCCACGACCGACGCGGCGCTCGGGTTGGCGGAGACGGCGGCGGAGCGGGGCTACGTACGCCCGGAGTTCGGCGAGGACAGGCGGCTGGCCATCCGCGGGGGGCGGCACGCGGTGGTGGAGGCGGCGCTGGGGCCGGGGCGGTTCGTGCCGAACGACTGCGTGCTGGAAGACGAGACGCGCATCCTGTTGCTGACGGGCCCGAACATGAGCGGGAAGTCGACCTACCTGCGGCAGGTGGCGCTGATCGCGCTGATGGCGCAGGCGGGCAGCTTCGTGCCGGCGGAGACGGCGGAGCTGCCGCTGTTCGACCGCATCTTCACGCGCATCGGGGCACACGACGACCTGGCGGCGGGCCACTCGACCTTCATGGTGGAGATGGTGGAGACGGCGCAGATCCTGCACCGGGCGACGGAGCGGTCGCTGGTAATCCTGGACGAGGTCGGGCGAGGGACGAGCACGTTCGACGGGATGGCGATCGCGCGGGCGGCGCTGGAGTTCCTCGACGCCCGTCCCGAGGGCCCGCCGCGCACCCTCTTCGCGACGCACTACCACGAGCTGACGGCGGTGGCGGAGGAGCTGGAGAGCGCGGACAACGCACACGTGGCGGTCCACGACGAGGGCGGAGAGGTCGTGTTCGAGCACCGCATCGAGCCGGGGCCGAGCGACCGTTCGTACGGCATCCACGTGGCGCGGCTGGCCGGGCTTCCCGCCTCGGTGGTGGAGCGGGCGCGAACGCTGCTCGACGAGCTTGAGGGCGACCCCGGGGAGGTGGTGCCTCGCGCCGCAGCGCAAACGGTCACGCAGGGAGCCCTGTTCGACGGCGTCGGGGGGCAGGAGAGCGAGATCGAGGCCGAGCTGGCGGCGCTGGAGCTGGAGTTGATGACGCCGCTGGAGGCGATGACGAGGCTCGCGGAACTGCGCGAGCGGGCGCGGGGGAACGGGTGAGCGGGGAGCGGCGCATCCGCCAGCTGCCGCCCGAGGTGGCGGCGCGCATCGCCGCCGGGGAGGTCATCGAGCGGCCCGTGTCGGTGGTGCGGGAGCTGCTGGACAACGCCATCGACGCGGGGGCGAAGCGCATCCGCGTGACCATCGTCGAGGGGGGATTGCGCTCGATCGAGGTGAGCGACGACGGCCGCGGGATACCGCCGGACCAGATCGAGGTGGCGTTCGAGAGGCACGCGACGAGCAAGATCGCGGGGGCAGGAGACCTTGGGCGAGTGGAGACGCTGGGATTCCGGGGGGAGGCGCTGGGGGCGATCGTGGCCGCGGCGGAGGTGGAGATCGTGACACGGGCGGAGGGGGAGCCGGTGGGGGTGGCGGCGCTGCTGGTCGACCGCGAGGTCGTGCGACGGAGCGCGCGGGCGGCGCCGGTGGGGACGACGATCACGGTCCGGGAGCTGTTCGCGAAGGTGCCGGCGCGGCGGAACTTCCTCGGCTCGGCGGCGAGCGAGGGGCGTCAGATCACGACGCTCGTGTCGCACTACGCCCTGGCCTACCCGGGGATCGCGTTCCGGCTGGAGGCGGGACGGCGACCCTTCCAGACGAGCGGCGACGGGAACCTGCGCCACGCGGTGGCGGCGGTGTACGGGGCGGAGCAGGGGGAGGCGATGCTGGACGTGGGGCACGAGGAAGGCGGCGTCGCCGTCGCGGGGCTCACGGGGCCGCCTTCGCTGCACCGGGGCAACCGAACGGGTATCGCGCTGTTCGTGAACGGCCGCTGGGTGCAGAGCGCGGCGCTGCGCTTCGCCGTAAGCGACGCCTACCAGTCGGAGCTGCCGGGCGGGCGCTACCCGGTGGCGAGCGTGGCGCTGACGTTGCCGGCGGAAGCGGTCGACGTGAACGTGCACCCGGCGAAGGCCGAGGTGCGCTTCCGCGACCAGCGAGGGGTGGCGCGGGTGCTGCGGCACGCGATTCTGAACGCGCTCGAGGGGGCGGCGCCGGTGGAGTGGTCGCTCGGAGAGGGCTCCGCCACCCCTGCGAGCACGGGGGAATCGCCACGGCCCTCGCTCCGGGAGCGGCTGCAGCCGCCGGAGGGAAGCGCGGCGCAGCCGGCGTTTGGTGGCGACCTCGGGCGGGCCACCGAGGACTGGAAGGACGGAGGGCAGACACAGCGTGAGACGCTCCCCCTCCTGCGGGTGGTGGGCCAGGTGGCAGCGACCTACATCGTGGCGGAGGGCCCGGATGGGATGTACCTGCTCGACCAGCACGCGGCGCACGAGCGGGTCGTGTTCGACCGCCTGAAGGCGACCACGGGCCGGGAGGAGGGGGTGCAGCCACTGCTGGAGCCGGTGCTGGTCGAGCTGGATCGCACGGCCACCGCTGTGTTCGAGGAACACGGGTCGCACCTGACGCAGCTGGGCTTGACGCTGGAGCCGTTCGGGGATGCTGCCTGTCTCGTGCGAGCGGCGCCGGCGGGGTTCGGCGACGGCGACATCGCGGGGGGTTTGCGGGCGATGCTGGAGAAGCTCGGGAACGAGCGCCGGGTTGCGGACCCGTTCGACCGTGCGGCAGCGTCGGTCGCGTGCCACAGCAGCGTGCGGGCGGGGATGGCGCTCTCACTGGAGGAGATGCGGCAGCTCGTGGAGGACCTGGGGGCGACGGCGTCGCCACGGACGTGTCCCCACGGGCGGCCGACGCTGGTGCACGTGCGACAGGACACGCTCGCCCGGCAGTTCGGGCGGTGACCGTGTTTGACCGGCCTTCGCGCGGAGCAGCACCATGAGCGCCATGCGGATCGTTCCCATGGCGGCGAGTGTGGCGTTCGTGCTGGCCGTGCCGATCCTGCTGTTCACGACGAACATCCGCTTCCTGGCGAGCGACACCGGGTACCTGGAGGGGGGCATCCGGCGCCACGACGCGGCGGAGAACACGGGAATCGCGCTGGGCGAGCTGGACTACGCGGTGGGCGCGATCGTGCGGTACTTCGAGGACGACGCGGAGACGCTGCGCATCCTCGTGTTCACGGGAGGGCAGGAGACGACGCTGTTCAGCGCCGAGGAAACGATCCACATGGAGGACGTGAAGGGGCTGATGCGGACGTTGTTCCGGGCGAACGAGGTGGCGCTCGGGTTCGTGCTGGCCTACGTGGCGGGGACGGTCCTGTGGACGAGGGAGCGTTCGGGGCGGGAGCTGGCGAAGGAGACGCTCGCGGGGGTGGGGGTGGGAGCGGCCTTCGGCATCGTCGTGGGGATCATCGCGCTGGTCGGGTTCGAGAGCGCGTGGGAGCGGATGCACGAGATCATCTTCACCAACGACTTCTGGCTGCTCGATCCGAGCAAGGACCGCCTGATCCAGATGTTCCCGGAGACCTTCTGGGCGGAGGCGACGTACATCGTGGTGGGGCTGGCGCTGGCGGAGGCGGTGGTGCTGGTCGGGGCGGCGGGGGGCTACCTCTGGTTCACGCGTCCGCCGCGGGCCGAGGAGGAGGACGGCGAGGCGGACGAGCAGGGCGAGGAGACATCGGAGGATGAAGAGGCAGGAGGAGCGGAGGGGGACGGCGGGGCGTCCACGGATGAGGGCGAGGCGACATCCGAGGAGGAGGAGGAAGAGTCAGCGGAGGCCGGGGAGACGGGCGCCGGCGCGAGGCTGAGGCGGCGGTGGCGGTCGCTGTGGAAGAGGAGGCGGACGGCGGCTCAGGAGGAGCAGCCGCAGCCACCGCCACCACAGGCGCAGCCGCCGGAGGGGCCGAACTCGGGCTCCATCTGAGCGACGGCGGTATCGCCGCGAGCGACGGCGAAGTTGGAGATCGTGCGCTCGGCGCGGTGGCCGGAGGCGCACTTCGTCGCGACGGTGGCCTCGGACATGGGGCGGCGACGCTCGAAGGTGTCGCGGCAGGTGGGGCAGTAGTACTCGTAGATCGCCATGGGGGGAGTATAGCGGGGGGAAGCGCTCAGGCGGCGCTGGAGGGGCGGCCGGCGGAGGGAGGCTCCTCGGAGGAGGGGATCACCGGGGCGGGCACGGGATCGGGCTCGGGAGGAAGGTGGGCGGGCCAGCCGGTCTCGATCTCCCGCTCGATCGCGCGCGTAATGGGGTTGGCGGGCCGCACCCAGCCACGCCGGCGCGGGCGGGGGAGTGCGGGGCGGAGGCGGGCGGTCCATCGCGGCATGGGCGGGAGACGCTAGGGCATGACCGCGGGGGGTTCAAGATCAAGTGCCTGATCACTATGAACAGCGGCCTCAGGACTCCCGCTCGACAGCCCGGGCGAGGAACGCGAGCACGTATTCGTTGAACAATTCGGGCTGCTCGAAGTAGGTGGAGTGGCCGGCTCCAGCCATCTCGAACAGGTCGGCGTCGGGCACCAGGGAGCGGGCCTCGCGGATGAGCT
Organism: Dehalococcoidia bacterium; assembly: GCA_034428315.1. Lineage (GTDB taxonomy): Bacteria > Chloroflexota > Dehalococcoidia > Tepidiformales > Tepidiformaceae > UBA2991. The sequence goes on along the minus strand of DAOUID010000208.1, from coordinate 10,006 downwards.
CGGGAGAAGTGATGCGGTCGTGCTCGCCCACGATGAAGGCGATGGGGAGGCCGGAATCAATGAGCATCTGGTGGGTGCTGCCGCGGTAGCTGGCGGGCGGGGGGCCGAGGACGTTGCGCTCGCGGGGCGGGTTGAGGCGGCGGATCTGGTGGTAGAGCTGGGCGAGAGCGGGGTGCTCCTCGGAGAAGTGGGGGGCGAGGGCGTGCGCCCGCAGGCCGCCCTCCCCGCGTTCGACGCGGAGGGCGGCCTGAAGCTCGCGGACACGGTCGTTGGTGGCGCCGGCAGTGGTGCCGCAAAGGACGAGTGAGCAGGCGCGCTCGGGGGCGAGGCGGAGGAGTCCGGCGACGGCGCGGCCGCCCATGGACTGGGCGATGACGTGGGCGCTCTCGATCTCGAGGAACTCGAGAAGGCCTGCCAGGTCCCGGCCGAAGGCGCCGCGGTCATGCTCGCCGAGGGCGAGGGAGCGGCCCCAGCCGCGAGCGTCGTAGACGGTGCAGCGGTAGCGGTCGCCGAAAACGGGGAGCTGCTGCCACCAGGAAAGGGCGTTGCCCCCCGCCCCGTGGACGAAGACGACGTGGTCGCCGCCGGAGTTGCCGTGCTGCTCGTAGTAGATGCGGGAGCCGTCGAGCTCGGCGAAGGGCATCGGGGCAGTGTACGCGGGTGGGGCTGGCTCAGACGAAGCGGTCGCGGACGGTGACGGCGTTGGGGGCGACCTCGGCGCAGGCGCCGCAGCGGATGCAGAGCTCGTCGACGATGTCGTAGCTCGAACCTGCCTCGACGATCGCCTCGGTGGGGCAGATGGCGGCGGCTTCGGGGAGGGCGGGGTCGCCGGGGGCGGTGACCTCGTAGGTGATCATGCCGGGGAGGGAGCGGGTGGGGTCTCGCTTCTCGCGGATGAGGGTCTCGAACTCCTCGCGGAAGTAGCGGAGGGCGAGCTTGACCGTCGTCATGGCGAAGGAGCCGTGGAGGCAGTTCGACCAGGTCATGGTCTGGATGAGGTCCTCGAACTTGTCGAGGTCGCTTTCGCGGCCGCCGCCGTTGCCAATACGCCGCAGGATCTCGACGGCACGCTGAGTGCCCTGGAAGCAGGTGGTGCAGCGGCCGCAGGACTCGTCCTCCGCGAAGCCGAGGAAGTAGGTGCAGAGATCGACGACGCTGGTGGTCTCATCGAAGAAGACGATGCCGCCGGAGCCGAGGAAGAGGCCGCGGTCGCGGAAGGGGGCGAGGGTGAGGGGCAGGTCGGCCTCTTCGGCGGAGAGGACGCCGGAGAGGGGGCCGCCGGGCTGGTAGCCCTTGAGGGGCACGCCGTCCGGGGTGCCGGCGCCGTACTTCTCGAGGAGGTCGCGGACGCTCAGGCCGAAGGGGATCTCGACGCAGCCGGGCTGGTTCACGGCGCCGGAGATGGTGAACATCTTGGTGCCCTTGGCCTCGTCGTCGCTGACATCCGACCACCACGCCGCGCCGTGGCGGAGCACGAGAGGCGCGTTCGCATAGGTCTCGACGTTGTTGACGTTGGTGGGGAGGTTCCAGAGGCCGGCCTGGGCGGGGAAGGGCGGGCGGATGCGGGGCATGCCGCGGTAGCCGTCGATGGAGTTGATGAGGCCCGTCTCCTCGCCGCAGACGTAGGAGCCGGCGCCAACGAAGACGACCAGGTCGAAGGTCTTGCCGCTGCCGAGGATGTCCTCGCCGAGGAGGCCGCGTTCGCGGGCCTGTTCAACGGCGACGTTCATGCGCTCGATGGAGAGGGGGTACTCGTGGCGGATGTAGATGTAGCCCTCGACGGAGTTGGTGGCCATGGCGGCGATGAGCATGCCCTCGATGATGAGGTGGGGGTCGCCTTCCATGAGGATGCGATTGACCCAGGCGCCGGGGTCGCCTTCGTCGGCGTTGCAGACGAGGTAGCGGGGTTCGGCGCTGGCGTTGCGCAGGAAGTCCCACTTGCGGCCGGCGGGGAAGCCGGCGCCGCCACGGCCGCCGAGGCCGCTCTCGAGCATGAGCTCGATGATGGCCTCGGGCTCCATATCGAGGGACTTGACGAAGCCCTCGTAGCCGCCGCTGGCAAGGTAGTGATCGATGTTCTCGGGGTCGATCTGGCCGCAGTTGGCCATGAGGCGGCGGATCTGGCCCTGCATGAAGGGGTGGTCGTCGAGCATGCCGACCTGATCGCTGGGGGCGCCTTCGACGACGCCGAGGGCAAGCTCCGGCAGCTCGCCCGCTTCAACGAGCACGGTCTGCACGAATTCCTCCACGCGGTCGGGCGTGAGCGAGTGGTAGAGGACCGTGCGGGTGCCAGCGGCGGAGCGTACGGAGACGGTCGGCTCGAGCCAGCAGAAGCCCCAGGAGCCGGTGGTCTGGATGTCGACGTTGAGGCCCTTCGCCGCGACGGCCTGCTGGAGCGCGGCAAGGGTCTCGGCGCCGCCGCGGGCGAGGGAGGAGGTATCGAGGCAGAGACTGACCTGCTCACGACCGCTGGCCCGGGCGGCTTCCCGACGGTTCCGGGCCTCGGTGGCGACGGCGGTGAAGCGGTCGTTCATGCGTCCCCCTTCACTTCCCGGGCGAGGGCGACAGCCCCGGCGACGGTGAGGCCGCCAACGACCTCGCCATCCACCCACACCTGGGGCGCCTCGCTGCAGGTGCCGTTGCACTGGCCAAGGCGGAGGCCGTAGGCGCCGTCTTCGCTCTGGCCGTCGAGGGGGAGATCGAGGGTGCGCTGGAGCGCCTCGCGGATGCGGTCGCCGCCACGGAGGCGGCAAGCGGGGCCGCTGCACCAGGAGATCTCGCGCTCGGGCGGGGGCTCGGTGCGGAAATCGGCGTAGAAGGAAACGGCCCCGTAGATGAGCGCGGGGGTGGTGCGGAGCTGGCGGGCAAGCACCTCGATAGCCTCGCGGGAGACGTAGCCGTAGCGCTCCTGAATCTCGATGAGGGCGGGAAGAAGGTGGCCGCGTTCGAACTCGTACTCGGCGACGAGCTCTCGCAGCTCACGAGTGGTCGGCTCAGCCGCCATTGACGTGGATCCCGTTTGTGAAATGCGGCACTACTATATCCGCGCCCCTCGCGCGCCAGCAACCGCGCGGGCGTCGGCATCCATCAGCTCGGCCGCGCGTTCGCCGAGCTGGAGGCTGTAGTTCTGGCCACGGTCCTCGGGGTAGACCTGGGTGGTGTTGGAAAGGTAGAGCCCGCCGATGCCGGTTTCCATGGAGGGGATGGAGGCGGAGTAGTTGGTGGTGATGACGGGCTGGCCCCCGGGGTCGCGGAAGAACCACTTGTCGCGCACCCAGGAGCGGTCGAAGGCGGGATTGATGCGGCGGATGGCGTCCTCGTAGGCGGAGAGGGCCTCTTCGGCGTCCATCTGGAGGACGGGGTGATCGGGGGCGACGTAGTTGGAGAGGTAGACGATGTGGTTGCCGCCGTAGCGCTCGGCGCCCACAAGGTTGGTGTGCTCGACGCAGGCGACGAACGGCAGGTCGTCGGCGATGGAGAGCCAGTAGACGTCGCTGAGGGGACGGTCGAGGGCAAGCACGAGGCAGGAGGCCCACTGGTAGCGGACGCGGTCGAGGATCTCGAGGTAGGGGGCGGGGAGGTCGGGGGCGATGCGCCTGGTGATGATGTTGGGGGTCGTCATGAGGACCTGGTCGAACTCGTGGAAGGCGCCGCCGGCGCGGACGCCGGTGACGGCGCCGAGCTCGGTGGCGACGCCCTCGACCGGCGTATTGAGGTGGATGTGGCCGCCAGCTTCGCGGATGTAGTCGGCGAGGGCGAAGTAGTAGGAGCGGAAGGAGCCGCGGGGGTAGCCGAGCGTTTCCTTCGCGCCGAGACGTCCCTCGCGGGAGCCGAAGCGGAGGCGGATCTTCCAGTGCAGCCAGGCCATGCCGATCTCGTCGGCGTGCTCGGCGAACTTGCCCCGCAGGAGGGGACCCCAGAAGGCGTCGAAGGCCTGGGCGCCGACGGCACGCTCCATCCAGGCGCGGGCAGTGATGTCTTCGTACACGCGCCAGTCGGCCTGGCGCTTCAGCCAGAGGCTGGCGAGCCCGAGGCGGATGCGGCTTGGGAGGCTGACGGCGTCGAAGCGGAGCAGGTCGAGGGGGGTGACGAAGGGGTAGACACGCCCCTTCACGAAGTGACCGTTGTGAGGCTCGATCCACTCGAGGCGATCGCCGAGGCCGAGGTCCTCGAAGTAGCGGACGACGGTCGTGTCGTTGGTGAAGATGTGGTGGTAGAAGCACTCGATGGGCTCGCCGCCGACCTCGAAGGTGACGACCTGACCGCCGGGCTCGTCGCGGCCCTCGAAGATGGTGACATCGTGGCCAAGCTCCTGGAGGCGGCGGGCGGCGGCGAGGCCGGCGACTCCGGCGCCGACGATGCCGGCTCTCACGGCGTCACCGGGGTGCGCTCTTCCAGCGGTTCGGTACGGATGCGCCCGAGGCGGGCGATGGGGATGCCGAAGGTCCAGAGGAGGATGAGGCCGACGATCGTGGCAGGGGCGACGACGACGGCGTGGGCGACGATGGCGTAGGCGGCGGCGAGGCCGCCGGCGAGGCCGGCGTTGACCATGACGAGCTTGGCGGCCCACTCGAAGGGGCCGGCGCCGCCGAAGAAGGTGGGGATGATGATGGCGAGGTTGGCGGCGGCGAGCAGAAGCACGTAGTGGGCGAAGCCGATCTCGATGCCGAAGGCGAGCCCGACTATGGCGTAGGCGCCGGCCTCGACGGTCCAGCCGAGGATGCTGAAGAAAGCGACGAGGAGGAAGCTCTTCCAGTCGTGGACGGAACGGAGGGCGCCGATGACCGAGCGGACGTGGGGGTCGAGCCGCCGGGCGAGGTTCGCGGGGAGGCGGGCGAGGAGGTAGTCGGCGAGGCGGTGGGCGCGTTCCTCGCGGAAGGTGAGCCAATAGAAGGCGACCAGGGCGACGGAAAAGAGGGCGGCGGCGGCGATGGCGATGGCCCGCAGGCTACTGTCGCCGAGACCGACAACGGCTCCGGCGGTGAGGAGCATGAGGACGAGAACGCAGCCATCGAAGAGTCGTTCGACAGCGATGGCGCCGAGGGTTCCCATGGTCGAGACGCGTTCGCGCTCGCCGAGGACGTAGGCGCGGATGAGCTCTCCGGCGCGGGCGGGAATGAGGTTGTTCGCCATGTAGCCGATGATCGAGTAGGAGAAGAGACGGCGGGGGCTGATAGCGGCCACGGGGCGCATGAGGATGGACCAGCGGTAGCAGCGGAGGAAGAAGGAGAGGAAGAGGACGGCGACGGCAGGGGCGACGTACCAGTAGTTGGCGTCCTCGAAGGCATCGGCGATCTCGGAGAGGTCCGTGGCAAGCAGGAAGAGAGCGATCAGGAGAACGCCAACAGCGATCGCGGCCCAGAAACGGAACGAGCGGAACACGGCTGATCAGCGCTCCCCGGCCTCGGTGCTGTCGAAGAGACGCACGCGCGCGGCCCCGCCTTCCACGATCCAGAGCTTACCACCGGGCGTCTCGACGATTCCGTAGGGGGAGAGGAGGGGTTCTTCAACGGGGGCGATGGTGGAGAGGAGCGCGCCGGCGGGGCTGTAGATGCGCACCTGCCCGAGGGAGGGCAGGGAGACAGCGATACGGCCATCCCCGAGCACCGTCAGGTAGGGCTTGTCCAGGGCATCGAATCCGCCCCAGCCAACGACGGGGAACTCGCGGAGCCAGGCGCCGGAGGCGTCGAGGATCTGCACGCGGGCGTTCCAGACATCGGCGATGACGATCTCGCCGTTGGGGGCGATGTCGATGCCCACGGGTTCGCTGAACTGGCCGGGGCCGCTCCCCTGGTAGTTAGCCTCGGACGAGAAGGGCCCTCTGATTTCGCGGATGAACTCTCCGGACGAGGTGTACACGACGATGCGATGGTGGCCGGTGTCGCTCACCCAGAGGTTCCCACCGGCGTCGATGGCGAGGTCCCGGGGACCGAAGAGGAAGTGGGGACCGGGCGGAGCGCCGTCGCGGAGCGGCGCTTCCCCGAAAGCGAGGCGGCGGTGCGTGAGATCGGCATCGAAGGCGAGGATGCGCCAGCCGAAGGTATCGGCGACGTAGACGGTTCCATCGGGGGCGACGTCGAGGCCCCAGGGGGCGGAGTCCTGCAGCTCCGTCTCGCGCAAGTTGATACCGGCAAGGTAGTTGCCATCGGGGTCGAACTTCTGCAGGAGCCGGGTCACTCGGTCGACCACGTAGAGGCTGCCATCGGGCCCGGCCGCGATATCGACAGGAGCGGAGAACTGGCCGGGACGGTCGCCGAAGCCACCGAACGTGGGCCGCCCCACAGCGTCGACGCCGGGACGAACGGGCTCGAGGGTGGAGAGTGCGAGCCGGCCAGTGTCTCGGTCGAAGCGGGAGGGGAAGTAGGCGAGGCCGTCAATGGAGCCGTAGGTCACAGGCGCCTCGTGGTCGCGCCAGTAGCGGAAGGCGTCCTTAACCCAGCTTCCGCCGAAGAGGCCGGAGCGGATCTTCCCCCACGTCTCGGGCATATACGGTTCGCAGGGGCGGCCCCCACTCCCGTCCTCGTTCCCGCCACAGCCGGAGAGCGCATCCTTGTAGGTCTCGGGGTACCACCAGCGGTGGGGGTATTCGAAGGGGCGGGCGAAGACGACGCCCCGGGCCTCGAGGTCCCGGGCGACGGCTGCGTGGTTCGTCTGGTTGACGAGCACGACATCAAAGTCCCCGGGCGGGAGACCGCCGCTGAGGTTGGTCGTCGAAACGTTGCGGTAGTCGCGCAGGTACCACACCCACGGCCAGGCGAAGGACCAACCAGTGTCGACGGCGATACGGAGGTCGATGCCCTTGCCGCTCGCGGCGGCGAGGGCATCGATATCGTCGGCAAGGCGGGTGATCTCGGGAGAGCTCTGGGTGTAGATGAGCATGTCTTCGGGAACGTCACCGCGCTCGAAGGTGACGGCGAGCATCGTCTGGACGGAGAAGGAGGCGAGGGCGGCCACGACGGCCAGGGCAGCGAGAACGGGCAGGATGCGCCGGCCGAACCGGGAGGCCAGGAACGCAGCGGTGGTCAGGGCCACCAGAAGCGCAACCAGTCCCAGTGCGAGGCGCAGCGAGAGCGCAGGTCCCCAGTCGAGTACAAGGGCAGCCAGGCCGAGGGCGGACGCTGCCAGCACGAAGGCGGTGGCGAACAGGTCGGGAGGTTTGAGCCTGAGGGGCTGCCAGTAGCTCCAGGCGCGCTGGAGCGTCCAGGCTGCGAGGAGGATGGCGGGAATCGCGAGGTGGGTGTTGAGCCACGGCATCTTCTCGCCGGCGAAGGAGAGCGCGGTGAACAGGACGAGGAACCAGAGGACGAGGAAGCGAGCGAAGGCGGAACCACGGAAGAGGGCCCAGCCCCCTCCGACGAGGGCGAGGACGAGGGGCAGGAGTTCATAGGCGGGCATCAGCATCAGGTAGTAGAACCAGGGCTGCAGGCCGCGGCGCACCTCCTGCTGCGCCTGCCAGTAGTCGATGGAACCCCAGGCGCCGGTGCAGAGGCCACCGGTGTTCGTCCAGAGGCTTGTCATGAGGGTGGCGTAGATGAATACGGCCACGGCGGCCGCGACGAGCCAGGTGCGCGCGCGCCACTGGAGGCCGGCGAAGGCGGCCACCGCAGTCGTGACCGCGAAGCCGAAGACGATCACCAGAATCTGGCGAGTCGTCGCTTCATCGCAGACGCCGGGCAGGGTTCCCCCGTTGGCATCCCTGCGCCAGTAGTCGAGGGGGGCGGTAGCGAAGACGGTTTCGAGCAGCTCCTTGGCGAAGGGCGTGAGGAGAGGCAGGGTGAGGGTTCCCGTGAGGACGAGCAGGTCGCCGGTGCGGGGGAGTTCGCCCCAACCGAGACGGGGGCGGTACCGCGCGAGGAAGGGCCAGAGGGCGGCGATTACCCAGGCCACCGGATAGAGAACGGCGGCGAGGGAGAGCCGGCGACGGGTGGTGTCGGCCCCGCGGAGGCGGAGGGTTGCCCTGGCCAGGTCGAGGGCGACGTGGCCGTTCAGATAGAGGAGCAAGAAGGCGACGAAAAGGAAGGCCGCTTCCTTGGTGCTGTAGGCCAGGGCAAGAGCGACGGCGAGGACGATGAGCCAGCGGGTGCGTCCCTCGTGCAGGTAGCTCCAGACGGCGACGACCATGGCGAGGATGAAGACGGCGAGGTAGATGTCCATCCGCAGGAAGCGGCTGAAGTAGACGAGTGTGGGGGAGAAGGCGAGGAAGGCAACGGCGGCCAGCACTCCGGTTGATCCGAGCCAGCGGCGGAGGAGGAGGGGGGCGGCTACTACCAGCATGCCGAAGAAGGCGGGGGAGATGCGGGAGGTGTAGTCGGTCGCGGTGAAGACCACGAAGGTGAAGCCCTGGACGAGGTAGAGGAAGGGGCCGTGGAAGGTGGGGCTGTGCTTGTACGAGCCCTGGGCGAACTCCCAGGCCCAGCGGGCGTGGATGCTCTCGTCGTGGTGGAGGGCACGGGCGCCGAGGTCCCAAAAGCGCAGGGCGAAGGCGGCCGCGAAGATGGCGACGTAGGCGACCAGCGCCCAGTTCACCTCGAAGCGCCGCGCGAGGAGGCGGTCGAAGGCGGAAGCTTCGAGCTTGCCGGCGGGGTGCGGCGTCACCGCATCCTCACGTAGATGGCCACGAGCTCGAGCTCGTGGTCGAGGCTGTTTCGTTCGGCAAGCCAGTGGAGCGCCCCGAGGAACCCATCCGGCCCGAGGATGGAGCGTCCGAGCACCCAGCGGCCCTCGATGGAGCCGAAGCCCGGGGGTGGGGGCACATCGACGGGCCAGATGGCGACAGTGGCTGTCTCGGGCACCTGGCGGGCAAGCGTGACCCCGGGGGAGGCGCGGAAGGGCCAGACCAACTGTTCGCGATACCGCTCATGGACAACGATGGAACCACCCGAGGCAGCGGCGTCGAGGGCGACCTCGCGGATGGCGCGAGCGGACGCAGGGCTGACAGGCCCGGGAAGGGGTTCGCCCGCGGCGCTCAGGGAGATGCCGCTGGCGCCGGAGAGCAGCAGGATGCCGCCGGCCGCGAGAAGGGGGACAAGGGCAAGCAGAATCCCCTCGCGGAACGTCGAGAGGAGGGCCAGCACGAGGGCGGAGGCCGCGACGACGGCGACGAACAGCGGAATGGCGACGAGCACGCGCTGAACGGCTCCGCCGATGCTGTCCTGCGCCGCCCAGCCGCTCAGGACAAAGAAAGCGACCGCGGCGAGCCCAAAGACGAGTGGGAGCAGGTAGGCCTGCGAGCGCCACTCGACGGTGAACATGAAGCCGACGGCGCGAGCGAGGACGGGCCCCAGCAGAATGCTCGAGAAGAACGTTGCGGCGGCCAGGGGGAAGGGGGAGGCGGTGGGGAGCGCCACGAGGAACCAGAGCAGGGCGACACCCGCCATCGCGAGGGAGAGCCGTTCCACAAGGGAAGGCCGGCGGCCTTCCACGCGGAGGTTTCGGACCAGCCAGAGGCCCGCTGCGGCTGCGCCCACGAGCAGGGGCAAGCCGTACAGGGCGGCGAGCTCGGCAACGTTGAGTGTCGACCAGGATTCCTCGAACCCGGCTGCGAAGAGGAGGACGGGGGCGACCCGGAGTCCGTCGGCGGCGAGGCCAAACTGGAGACTCGCAAGCAGCACCCCGAGGAGTACGCCCGCGGCCCCCCAGATGAGGACGTCCGTGGGCGGACGACTGCCCCGTCGCAGGGCCAGGAGGAGGGCAGTCACGACCACGGGCAGGGTGAGCGGTCCCGCAGTCGCGGCGAGGAAGGCCAGCAGGAGCCACCCCCACGGAGGCGGGCGGCTGGCAACCAGGGCCACGACCAGCCAGATGGCGATTGCGGCATCCCAGGCCGCGGCGGTGGCAGTCACCCCGAGGACGATGCCAACGGGATCGAGGGCGAGGAGGAGAAGGGTGAGAAGGGCGCCGCCCTCGCCCAGCACGCGGCGAAGCCGGAGAAGGGCGAGGGGAATCGTGAGGGTGGCGGCGAGCGCGAGTGCGCGGGCCGGCTCCTCCGACTCGGTCCACTCGAGGG
>DAOUID010000207.1:0-2483 GCA_034428315.1 Dehalococcoidia bacterium | reverse complement strand
TTGCTCGACGCCTGATTTCGACCCTCCCCCATCGCGCCCGTAAGATCGCTGCATGGACCTCGACCTCGCCGCGAAACTGCAGCAGCCCGCCGAATCCAAAGTCGTCCTCTGCGTGCTCGATGGCCTCGGCGGCATGGCCCGGCCCGAGACCGAGCGGAGCGAACTGGAGCAGTCCGACACCCCCAACCTCGATCGCCTCACCGAGACCTCCGACGTCGGCCTGACCATGCCCGTCGGCGTGGGCATTACGCCGGGCAGCGGTCCCGGACACCTTTCCCTCTTCGGCTACGACCCCTATCGGTTTGACATCGGCCGCGGCGTCCTTGAGGCCGTCGGCATCGACTTCGAGCTTGGCCCCGATGACGTCGCCGCCCGCGGCAACTTCTGCACGCTCGACGCCGACGGCAACATCAGCGACCGCCGCGCCGGGCGCATCGCCAGCGAGAAATCCGCGGCCATCGTCGAGCGCCTGCGCGGCATCGAGCTCGACGGGGCTGAGCTCTTCGTCGAGCCGGTGCGCGAGCACCGTTTCGTGCTCGTGCTGCGCGCCCCCGGCCTCGGCGAGGATGTCACGACTACCGACCCCCAGCGCGAGGGCGTCCCGCCTATACCCGCCGACGGCGCCGACCCCGCCAGCGAGCGCACCGCCGCACTCGTCAACGAGTTCGTGGCGAAGGCGGGCGAGCTGCTCGCGGGCGAGGAGGAGGCGAACGGCCTTACCCTCCGAGGCTTCGCGAAATACCCCTCCCTCCCCCAGATCGAGGACGTGTGGGGACTGCGCGCCGCCGCCCTTGCCGTCTACCCCATGTATCGCGGCCTGGCCAAGCTCGCCGGGATGCGAGCGCTCGCCTGCCCCGGGGGTATGGAGGAGCAGCTTGCCGTCGCCCGCGAGCGCTGGGACGAGTTCGACTATTTCTTCATCCACTACAAGAAGACCGACGCCGCCGGCGAGGACGGCGACTTCCTCGCCAAGGTGCGCGCCCTCGAAGAGTTCGACACGTGGGTGCCCGGCCTCACCGACCTCGGCGCCGACGTCCTCATGGTCGCCGGCGACCATTCGACGCCCGCTCTCATGGCCGCCCACTCCTGGCATCCGGTGCCCTTCCTGCTCAACTCGCCCTTCGCGCGTGGCGGGAGCGTGCAGCACTTCACCGAGCGCGAGTGCCTTGGGGGGAGCCTCGGCATCTTCCCGGCGGTCGAGGCCATGCCCCTCGCCATGGCCCACGCCGGCCGCCTGCGGAAGTACGGAGCCTGAGGAGAGCCATGCGCCGCCCTTTCATCGCCGGCAACTGGAAGATGAACACCTCCGAGGAGGAGGCTGCCGCCCTCGCCCGCGGTGTCGCTGAGGCGACTACCGGCGCCCCCTGCGACGTCGCCGTCTGCCCGCCCTTCCCCCACCTCGCCGCCGTCCGCGAGGCCGTGGCCGGGAGCGAGGTCGCCGTCGGCGCGCAGGACGTGTACTGGGAGGCGTCCGGCGCCTTCACCGGCGAGGTCAGCATCGCCGCCCTCGAGTCCTACTGCCGCTATGCGATCATCGGCCACAGCGAGCGCCGCGCGCTCTTCGGCGAGACGGACGAGTCCGTGAACCGCAAGACCGCCGCCGTCCTCGCGTCTTCCCTCGACCCCATCGTCGCCGTCGGCGAGACGCTCGCCCAGCGCGAAGCGGGCGAGATGGCGGACGTCCTCGACCGCCAGGTCCGCCGAGGCCTCGCAGGCCTCGACCTGAGCCAGCGCGTGACGGTCGCCTACGAGCCCGTCTGGGCGATCGGAACCGGCCAGACCGCCACGCCCGAGATGGCGCAGGAAGCGTGTTCCCTGATCCGCGGCCTGCTGCGGGAGCTTGATGGAGATGCCGCCGACGCCATCCGCATCCAGTACGGCGGCAGCGTGAACCCCGGCAATGCCGCCGATCTCCTCGCCCAGCCCGACATCGATGGCGCGCTCGTCGGCGGCGCCTCCCTCAAGGCGGACCAGTTCGCTGCCGTCGTCGCGGCCGCGGGCTGATCCCGTGCGGCGGCTCGTCGCCGTCGTCGGCCCGACGGCCGCCGGCAAGTCGGCCCTCGCGCTCGCCCTCGGGCAGCGCTTCGGCGGCGAGATCGTCAACGCAGACAGCCGCCAGATCTACCGGGGCATGGATATCGGCACCGCCAAGCCCTCGCCGGAGACCCGCGCCCTCCTCCCCCACCACCTCTACGACATCGCCGAGCCCGCCGACGCCTACAGCCTCGCCCTCTACCGTCGCGATGCTCTCGCCGTGCTCGAGGACATCTGGGCCCTTGGCGAGGTTGCCTGGCTCGTCGGAGGCACCGGCCAGTACGTCTGGGCGCTGCTGGAAGCGTGGCAGGTCCCCGACGTGCCCCCCCAACCCGACCTGCGCGCCGAGCTCGCCGCCGTTGCCGAGCGCGATGGCCCCGAGGCCCTCCACGCCCGCCTCCGCGCCGTCGACCCAGAGGCCGCCGGCCGCATCGATGCCCGCAACGTCC
>DAOUID010000206.1:0-4559 GCA_034428315.1 Dehalococcoidia bacterium | reverse complement strand
TTCGTGAGGATGGCGGTGCGGGTCTGCTCGAAGCGGTAGCCGTTCTTCACGTCCATGTTCTCGATCATGTGGAGGCTCTCCTTGGCGAGCCGGATGCCGAGGGGCATCTTGGACGCGATCAGGCGGGCGTCCTCCATGGCGGCTTCCATGAGCTGATCGTGGGGGACGACCTTCACGACCATGCCGAGGCTGAGCGCCTCCTGCGCGTCGAGGCGCTCGGCGGTGTAGTGGAGGCGGCGCACGAGCTGCCAGTTGGTGAGGAGCCGCATGAAGTGGCGGGCGCCGCCAAGCAGGCCGACGTCGATCTCGGGGAGGCCGAAGGTCGCCTTCTCGGAGGCGATGAGGTAGTCGCAGGAGGCGGCGAGGGCGAGGCCGCCACCGAGGGCGGGGCCGTTGATGGCGCCGATGACGGGGACAGCGCACTCCTGGATGGAGTAGAGCATCTCGCGCATGCGGCGGTTGCCCGTGCCGCTGGGGGGCGGGGGCGCGTCGGGGTCGCGGTTGGCGCGGGCCTTGATGTCGGCGCCCGCGCAGAAGGCGCGCTCCCCGGTAGCCGTGAGCACGGCCACGCGCACGTCAAGATTGTCGGAGAGGGCATCGAAGATGCCCATGACGTCCCAGTCGGGGGCCAGCGCATTCACCGGGGGGTTGTCCAGCGTGACGACGGCGATGTGGTCGTTGATATCGACGTGGATGGGCATGGTCCTGCTCCTGGCAGAGGCGGGGCTCAGGCCCCTTCGAACGCGTTCTTGATGCGCTCGTAGCGCTTGAGCTGGGGGATGACGTCGGTGGGCGTGCCGATGTGGATCCACATGATGAGGCGGTCGAAGCCCATCTCGATGAGGGACTCGGCGTGCTTCTCGTCGGTGACGGGGCCGAGCACGTTGAGGTCGATGGTGTCCATCGAGCGGCCCTTCTCGTCGGCGATGCGGCGGATGCGATCGATGCCTTCCTGGAGCATGGCGGGCGTGCCGGGCGGGGCGAGCCAGCCGTCGCAGTACTCGACGACGCGGCGGTGGGCGGGCTTCGAGTTGGTGCCGAGGAGGAAGGGAGGCCCGCCCCGGCGCATCGGCTTCATGTCCATCCAGCACTTGTCGAAGTTGACGAACTCGCCGTGGTACTCGGGCTCCTTCTTCGTCCAGAGCTCACGCATGGCCTCCACGCGCTCGCGGGCGATTTGCCAGCGGTGCTCGAAGGGGATGCCGTGGTCGGCCATCTCGTCGGGGAACCAGCCGCCGCCGAAGCCGATCGTGAGGCGTCCCTGGGAGATGCGATCGAGGGAGGCGAGCTCGCGGGCGAACGTGATGACGTCGTGCTGGTTGATGAGGGAGATGGCGGTGCCGAAGTTGAGCGTGTCGGTGACGGCGGCGGCGTTGGCGATGGCGATGAAGGGGTCGTAGAGGCTGATGTACTCCTCGGCGAAGGTGAAGGTATCGAGGTCTGAGGGGCGGCCGTAGGGGCGGATCCCCTCGCGGTGGAGGGTGACGGTGCCGTAGCGGTCGGGGGGCTCGCCGTTCCAGCGGCGGGTGGGGATGTGGGTGTGCTCGGGGAAGTAAAGCGACTCGAAACCGAGGTCTTCGGCGGCGATCGCGAGGTCCGCGGGCTGCATCGTGTTGGCCGTGCAGAACATGAACACACCAAAGTTGACCACCGGGTACCTCCCTGGACCGCCAGCGCAAAGCGGCTGCGGCGAACCTTACAGAAGCGACGGGAGCCGTTCCATTGACGGGCGGGGGGCGACCTGCGAGCATCGCGCTCCCCGGCGAGGCGGCACGGCAGCCCCCGGAGGAGCACCAGAAAAGAGGACCGGAATGCTCTCAGCAGACGACCAACTCGCGATCATGGATCTGAGCGCGCGCTACTGCCACGCGACGGACTCGCACAATGCGGAGGCGTGGGCGGACACGTTCACGGCGGACGGCGCGATCGAGGCGCCGCAGGGCACCTCGCAGGGGCGGGAGGCGCTCCTCCAGTTCGCGCAGGGCGTGAACAGCGGCATGCCGACGGTGCGCCACCATGTGAGCAACCTCGTCATCTGCGGCGAGGGGGACAGCGCCACGATGAAGTCGTATCTGAACCTGATCAACACGGACGGGAACGCGACCGTCTTCACGGCGACGTACGAGGACGAGATCGTGCGCGTCGGCGACGAGTGGAAGTTCGCGCACCGCAAGATCGTCGTCTAGCGCCGGCTCCGGCCAGGCCGGAACCGGCTCCAACCAGCAGCGGCAAGGCACCGCACGAGCGCGCGGGAGGCGGAGCATGGATGTCGGGTTGATGATCGAGGGCCAGCACGGCCTGAACTGGGAGAACTGGCGGCGCATGCTGGCAACGGCCGAGCGGCTGGGCTTCCCCACGGTGTTCCGCTCGGACCACTTCTTCATGCTGCCGACGCACCAGCAGGACAGCCTCGACCCGTACCTGTCGTTCACGCTGGCGGCGGCGGAGACGGAGTCGATCCGCTTCGGGCCGCTGGTGACGCCGGTCACGTTCCGTCACCCCTCGAACCTCGGGCGGATGGCGGCGCAGATCGACCTGCTCAGCGGCGGGCGTTTCGTGATGGGGATCGGGGCGGGCTGGAACGTGGGGGAGCACGCGGCCTACGGGCTCGACTTTCCGGGCACGAGGGAGCGGTTCGACCGGCTGACGGAGAGCATCGAGGTGATGCGGGCGCTCTGGGGGGAGGGGCCTGCCTCCTACGAGGGGGAGCACTACCGGCTGGAGGAGGCGGACGCTCTGCCGAAGCCGGCTTCCGGGCGGCCGCCGATCCTGATCGGCGGGAGCGGGGAGAAGCGGACGCTGCGCCTGGTGGCGGAGTTCGCGGACGAGTGGAACACGCCCGCGATGCCGCTCGACGACTACCGCCACAAGTGCGAAGTGCTGGAGCAGCATTGCGAGGCGGTGGGTCGCGACCCGGCCAGCATCAAGCGCTCGATGATGAGCTTCGGGCTGGTGGGGCCGAATGAGGCCGCGATCGCGCACATCGCGACGGTGCTCACGAGCAAGGGGCTGGGCGGGGCCGCCGCGGGGCCGGCAGCGGTGGTCGGGGGCACGACGGACGAGATCATCGACACGCTGGGGCGGCTGGCGGAGCTGGGACTGGACGAGATCGAGTTCCAGCAGTTCGACTTCGACTCGGACGAGGTGCCGGAGTACCTGGCGGCCGAGGTAGCGGGGAGGGCCCGTGACCTGTAGCGGAGACCACGGGACGAGACGGTGACGCTGCTGGCGGACCTGGAAGCACGGCTGGCGGAGTCGGGCGGGGAGGGCGTGCTCGGGTTCCTGGAGGAGCGGCTCGGGGATGAGGAGGCGCTGGCGGGGGAGCTGGCGGATGCGGAGGCGGCCATCGCGGCGGCGGAAGCGGCGGAGGAGCGCTCGGAACAGTGGCTGATGGACGCGTTCGAGCAGTTCCCGATCGTGAACGCGCAGACCTTCCCCCACAGCTCGCACGTTGACCCGCGCGCGCACGCGGTGCTGGCGACGCACCGGCTGGCGCAGGGCTCGGGGCTCTACCTGCCCTCGGAGCTGCGGGGGATGGGCGAGCGGGGCGAGGTGTCGCGGGCGTGGCAGGCGCGCGAGGGCCTGCGGTTCCGGGTGTTCGCCACGATGATGCGGGCACTGGGGGAGGCGATGGTGGAGGGGGGCGTGGGCGCCGCCGACTACGTCTCCACCTGCCAGGAGACGGCGAAGGCGCTGGGGAGCATCGAGATCGCCGCGCCGCCGGCCTAGCTGGTTATCTTGTCGAGATTCTCGCGCATGCGCTCCATGACGGCGGGAACGTCCTCCTCCTGAAGGTTCGCGAGCACGTCTTCGCGGCCCATCATGAGACGGGTGACGCCGAGCTCCTCGAGCTGGCCGAGGGGGATGCGGGAGAGGACGGCGGTGCTGCACTGGATCTGGGGCATGGGCTTGCCCTGCTCCTCGGCCAGGCGCCGGAGCTTCGCCGCCTCGTCGGCGAACTCCTCGACGGGCGTGAAGCGGCCGCGCAGGTCCTCGGTGAAGCTCATGTGGATGGCGGGCATCCAGCCGTCGCAGTAGTTGACCACGCGGTTGAGGACGGTCGGGCCGGCGCCGCCGAGGATGATGGGCGGGTGGGGGTCCTGGACCGGCTTGGGCCACTGCCAGGTTGGCGGCAGCTCCACGTGGCGCCCGTGGTACTCGGCGACCTCGCTGGTCCAGAGGACCTTCATGGCCTCGACCTTCTCGCGCATGAGGCGGAAGCGGGTGGAGGGGTCGACGCCGTGGGCCTCCATCTCCTCCTCGTTCCAGCCGGCGCCAATGCCGAGGACGACGCGCCCGTTGGAGATCTGGTCGAGGGTCGCGACCTCCTTGGCGGTGTGGATGGTGTCGCGCTGGGGGATGAGGGCGAGGGAGGTGATGACCTTGATGTTCTCGGTGACGGCGGCGGCGGCGGCCAGCGAGACGAAGGGGTCGAACATGCTCTTGTAGCCCATGGGGGTCTCGGCGGCGAGGGGGAAGTCGGTGGCGAGGGGCATGTGCGAATGCTCGGGCACGCCCAGGCACTCGAAGCCGACGCGCTCGGCCTCGCGGGCGACGTT
>DAOUID010000205.1:0-7456 GCA_034428315.1 Dehalococcoidia bacterium | reverse complement strand
GGCCGGTGCGGCTGGAGATGATGTCGCGGATGATCTCGTTGTTGCGCAGGATCTCGCGGGCCGCGATCTCGATGTCGCGGGCCTGACCGCGCGCCCCGCCGAGCGCCTGGTGCATGTGCACGGTGGCGTTGGGGAGGGCGTAGCGCTTGCCCTTCGCACCGGCGGCGAGCAGGACCGTGGCCATGGAAGCGGTCTGACCGACGGCGATGGTGGAGACGTCCGGCTCGATGAGCTGCATCGTGTCGTAAATGGCGAGCCCGGCGGGGATGATGCCGCCGGGCGAGTGGATGTAGAGGCTGATGTCGCGCTCCGGATCCTCGCGCTGGAGGAAGAGGAGCTGGGCGACGATGAGGTTGGCGATCTGGTCGTCGATGGGGGTGCCGAGGAAGATGATCCGCTCCTTGAGGAGCAGGGAGAAGATGTCCAGCGCGCGCTCGGAGCGGGGTCCGGTCTCGATGACCATGGGGACCACGGCCCGTGGGTCGGCGGCTTGGAATTCGCTCACTCGGCTTCCTCCTCCTCGGGCTCGGCTGAGGCGATCTCCTGCAGCCGGGCAAGCGTCTTGTCGGTCAGCAGACTGTTGCGAATGCTGGCCGACCCGCGATCGCTCTCAAACATGGTACGCATACTTTCGGCCTGCTCGCCTAGTGGTTCGAGCATTTTCTCGACCTGCTCGCCGATCTCTTCATCCGTTACGTCGATGCCCTCGGCGGTGGTGAGCTCGCCCAGGACGAGGGAGCGGCTGAGCCGCTGGTAGGCGGGCTCGCGGTACATCTCGCGGAACTCGTCGGTCGTCTTGCCGATCTGGGCGAGGTGGGCCTGGTAAGAGCGGACGTCGCTGCCGTGGCTCTCGCGGATGAGCTCGTCGATCTCGCGGTCGAGGAGCACCTGCGGGTACTCGATCTCGGAGAGGCCGACGAGCTCGTCGACAACCTTGAGGCGGTAGGCCTCGTCGGCCTGGCGCTGGAGCGTCTCCTGGAGGTCGTTGCGGACGCGCTCGTGAAGGTCGTCGATCGTCTCGAACTCCTCGGCGTTGACCTGCTGGGCGAGGTCGTCGTCCTCATCGGGAAGCTCCTCCTCCTTCACGGCCTTGAGGGTGATGGTGATGGAGGCGGTCTTGTTGGCGAACTGCTCGGGGAAGTCCTCCGGGACGGGCAGCTCCACGGTCTTCTCGGACTCGGCTTCCATGCCGAGGAACTGCTCGGCCAGATCGGGGAGAAGGAGGCGCTGGTCCTCACGCAGGGGGAACTCGACGTCCTCGTCCTGCACGAAGGTTGCGTCGTCGACGGTGCCATTGATGTCGGCGGTGAGGATGTCGTCCCACTGGGTGCCGCGCTCGACGGGGGCGATGGTGGCGAAGCGGCGCCGGATCAGCTCCATCTGCTCGTCGAACATCTCGTCCGTGACTTCGACGGGTTCGGGCGCGATGCGGATGGTCTCGTAGTCGCCCAGGGTGACGGTGGGGCGGACGGGCACGGTTACCTTGAAGCGGACCGGCTCCGTCTCGAGGATTTCGAGGTCGGGGTCGGCGACGGGCTCGACCTCCTCGCTCTCGATGGCCTCGGAATAGGCGGCGGGGACGAGGGCGTCGAGGGCCTCGTGGAGCAGGCGTTCGCGCCCGACCATGCGCTCGACGATGGGGCGCGGGGCCTTGCCGGGACGGAAACCGGGGATTTTAAGGGTGGGAACGAGGCGCTTATAGGCGGCATCGAGGGACCGCTCAAGGCGGTCCGGTTCGACTTCGATCTCCAGCTGCACACGGCTCTCTGGGAGCCGTTCGAGAGTGACCTTCACCGGGCCGCCGTGCCTCCGCGAATCGAGTATACGGGATTCGCCCTTTACGTCTCAGAGCCCGTTCAGCGCCGGTGCGTGCGCGGTTCGACGACGTCGACGAGGGCATCGCCGAGCAGGTTCCAGGCGAAGAAGAAGATGATGATAGGGATGGAGGAGACGAGGAGGAGGTGGGGGAAGGCTTCGAAGGTGCGCACGCCTCCGGCCGCGTTGATCATGCTGCCGAAGCTGGGTGTGGACGGATCCACGCCCAGGCCGAGCCAGCTGAGGCCCAGCTCCACGAAGGCGAACCCGGCCATGGAGGCGGAGAGGCCCACGAGGTAGATGGGCATGACGCCGGGAAGGATGTGGCGGGTGAGGAGGCGCAGGGTGGAGATTCCCATGGCCTCCGCGGCGAGCACGAACTCCTGCTCGCGGATGGCGAGCACCTGGCTGCGAACAACTCGGGCGAGGCCCACCCAGGCGAAGGGCACACTGACGCCTACGATGATGACAAAGGCCACCAGGGGGCGTGCATCGTCTCCGAGGAAGGTGTTCTCCTGGAGCCAGAAGGCAAGGTCGTTCGTGCGCTCGCGGTAGGCGGCGCGAATGATGAGCATGAGGAAGAACACGGGGACGCCGGCGAGAATCTCGCCCAGACGCATGATCGCGTTGTCGACCCAGCCCCCCCGATAGCCGGCGAGCAGGCCGAGGCCGAGCCCAAGGAAGAGCCCCCCGGTGATGACGACGGCCACGGTGAAGAGAACGGTTGTCCGCGCCGCGTAGATGACACGGGAGAGGAGGTCACGCCCGAGCTGATCGGTGCCGAACCAGTGGTCGGCGGATGGTCCCGCGCGGGCGGCTTCGACCGTGAAGTTCTGCTCGTTGGGATC
Source organism: Dehalococcoidia bacterium (assembly GCA_034428315.1). Taxonomy (GTDB): domain Bacteria; phylum Chloroflexota; class Dehalococcoidia; order Tepidiformales; family Tepidiformaceae; genus UBA2991. The sequence goes on along the minus strand of DAOUID010000205.1, from coordinate 4,793 downwards.
GGCGGGAGCGACCCACGGGGCGAGGATGGCGGCGCCGTAGAAGACCACCAGGACGAGGATGCAGACGACAGCGATCCTCTTGCTCAGCAGCAGGCGGAGCGTGCGCCAGCGGGGCGCGTCGGGTAGGTCCACGGCGTCCATGTCGGAGGGCTGGGCGCGAACGGCCATGTCAGGCCCCCCTTTCCGCTTCGACGCGAACGCGCGGGTCGATGAAGCCGTAGGTGATGTCGATCAGGATGTTGGCGAGCACGAAGAGCGAAAAGGTGAAGAGGCCGAAGCCGATCACGACGTCGTAGTCGGGGACGAAGATGGCATCGAGCATCTCGCGGGCGATGCCGGGAATGCCGAAGATCAGCTCGATGAAGAGGGAACCGGTGAAGATGGCGGGCAGCGAGAGCCCGATGGAGGTGATCATGGGGAGGAAGGCGTTGCGGGCGATGTGCGAGATGACGACGGTGCGCTCACGAAGCCCCTTGGCGCGGGCGGTGCGGACGTAGTCCTCGTAGATGACCTGCACCATCGAGGCGCGCATGAACCTGGCCACCCCGGCCACACCGGGGAAGGACATGAGCAGCACGGGCAGGATGATGTTCTCGTGGAAGACCCCGGCATAGGTGAGGTCGATCAAGCTCACCTTGAGGGCAAGGAACCACATCGCCCAGACGGCGATCACGAAGATGGGGATGGCGTCGATGAACAGCCAGGAGCCGATGGTGAGGGGATCGCGATAGGTTCCCCGCCGGACAGCCGCGTAGATGCCGATGGGGATGCCGAGCACGTAGGCCAGCACGAGGGCCATGGCGCCCATGGGAGCAGACACCCTCACCTTGGGTATGACCACCTCCTCGACGGAGAAGTCGAGGCGCCGCGTGGAGACGCCCAGGTCACCCTGGAAGAGGTTCTCGAAGTACTTGATGTACTGGATGTGGAGGGGCTGGTCGTACCCGTACTTCTGGCGCAGGCGTTCGGCGATCTCCTCGTCGTAGCGAACGCCGAGGAGGGAGTCGATCGGGTCGATCGGCGCGAGCCGCAGCACCACGAAGAGAATGATGGAGACGGCGAAGATCACCGGGACGGCCCAGAGGAGCCGCCGGATGATGTAGCCCGCGAGCCCCTGGCTCACTCCGTCCTACTCTCCCGAGGTGTCGATCTCGATGAAGCGGTACTTGGGCACGATGGTACCGGGATCGACCCAGTTCTGGACGCACTCACGCACCAGATAGTGCCTGATTGCCCAGAAGGTGGGAATGATGGGGGCGTCGTCGATGATGATCTGCTCGGCTTCGTGGTAGAGGCGGTAGCGAGCCTCCTGGTCCTGGAGGGTAGCGGCTTCTTCGAGGAGGGCATCGACGCGGGGGTTTTCATAGTTGCTGTGGTTGATGCGGCTGTCGCTGGCGAAGAGCTTGCCGACGAAGTTCTCGGGGTCGGCATAGTCGGCGATCCAGCCGGTCGCGTACATCTGCAGGGTTCCGCGGCGCAGCTCGCGCAGGTAGGCGGCCCACTCGATGGCCTCGACCTCGACCTCGACGCCGAGGGCGTCGCGCCACTGCTGCTGGTAGGCCTGGAGGGCATCAGGCGGGTCTCCGCCGGTGCCGCTGAAGGTGAGGACGATGCGGGGCATTTCGCCGGCATAGCGCGACTGCGCGAGCAGCTCGGCTGCCCGTTCGGGGTCGTAGGGGTATGAGGAGATGGATTCGTTGTAGCCGGGAAGGGTGGGCGGCAGGATGCCGTCGGCCACGATGAAGGCATCGAAGTAGAGGACTTCGTTGACGGCCTGGCGGTTGATGGCGTGGGCGAACGCCTGCCGCACGAGGGGGTCATCGAACGGAGGCTCGTTCACGTTCATGCCGAGGTAGGAGATCGAGAGCTGCGGCGAAGGCCGGTAGAACTCGGCCAGCTCGCTCTCGCCGCTGAGCACGCCCGCCAGCTCGGGCGCGGGAACGATGGCGACATGGATCTCGTCGTTCTGGAAGCGCGTCGAGAGTGAGCCACCGCTGAGGCTGAACACGATCTCGTCGACCCGGGGCGGCCCGAGGTGGTAGCGGTCGTTGGGGATGAGGACGATCTCCTCGAGGGGGCGGAAGGTCTTGACGCGGAAGGGGCCGGTGCCGTTGGGGCGCCGCGTCCAGTTGTTCGGGTCGTCCTCGATCTGGTCCTGGTCGACCACGTAGGCAACGGTGTAGGTGAGCTGCTGGAGGAAGTAGCTGACCGGTTCGTCGAGCTCGATGCGCAGGGTGTACTCGTCGATGACCTGGACACCGCTGATGTCGTCGGCGCGACCGTTGAACTTGTCGCGAACGCCCACGATGTCGCCGAGGTAGTCGAGGACGGTGGGGGAGAAGTTCGCGGGGTCGGCGGCGCGCTCAAGGCTGTACTTGACGTCGTCGGCGGTGACGCGGCGGCCGCTGTGGAAGACCACGTCATCGCGCAGGAAGAAGGTGTAGACGCGCCCGTCGTCGGAGACTTCCCAGCGCTCGGCGATGTCGGGGACGACCTCCAGGTCGAGGTTCAGGGTCACGAGGCCGCCGAAGATCTCGGCGGTGTATTCGGCCGTGCTGGCATCGCCTACCTGGATGGGGTCGAAGACGGTGGCGGGGTCGTCGCCGAAGGTAACGAGGCGATTCTCGCCACAGATGCCGCCGGAGGAGCGTCCAGCGTCGCTGGTGTCCCCGCCGCTGTCGCGGGCATCGCCCTCGTCGTCGCCAGCGTCGCGGTCGGACCTGTCAGTCGTGGAGGCGGGGGTGTCGCCGTCGTCGTCCCCGTCGCCACCGGCCAACACAAGCACGAACACGACGGCGACCGCCACGATCAGGAGGGCGACGGCCCCCATCATCAGTCCGAGCGTGCGATTGGACATAGAGCTTCTCCCGGGGGCTTATGCGGCTGGTAGATCGGTTACGCGCGCCTTCACGCGCGTGCCAAGAGGATAGCGCACCTGCGGCAGCACTCCAGCGTGAGCGTGCTTTGCAGCCTAACCCTTTACCTGCGGGGGTGGTGCGATGCGCAGCCCGAGCTCATCGAGCTGATCCTGGCCGACGGGCTGGGGGGAACCCATCAGGGGGTCGCTTCCCGAGGAGGCCTTGGGGAAGGCGATGACGTCGCGGATGTTGGGAGAGCCGACGAGCTCCATGAGCACGCGGTCGATGCCCGCAGCGATCCCGCCCATCGGGGGCGCGCCGTACTCGAGGGCATCGAGGAGGACGCCGAAGCGGTCCTGCATCTCCTCGTCGGTGTAGTTCATCAGTCGCAGCACCTGCTCCTGCTCGTCGCGCCGGTGGATACGGACGGAGCCGCCGGCGATCTCGGCGCCGTTGAGGGTGAGGTCGTACTGCTTCGCGCGGACGGCGCCGGGGTCGGTTTCGAGCAGGGGGAAGTCTTCCTCGACAAAGCCACAGAAGGGGTTGTGTTCGGCGTCCCAGCGCTCCTCGTCGGGCTTCCACTCGAGCAGGGGGAAGCCCGTGACCCAGGCGAAGGAGAGGACATCGCGGTCGATCAGGTCGAGGCGGCCGGCGAGCTCCTCGCGAACGAGCGCCATCGAGGCGGAAACGACCTCGGGGCGGTCGGCGACGAGGAAGAGCATGTCGCCGTCCTCGGAGGCGGTGAGGGTGCGGAGGGCGGCGATCTCCTCATCGGAGAGGAAGCGGGCGATGGGCGAGCGCAGCTCGCCGCCGGGGAGGAAGCCGATGTTGGCGAGGCCCCTGGCCCCGCCGCCGCGGGCGACCTCGACGAGGGAGTCAATGCCGCGGCGGGGCATCTCGACCTGCCCGGGCACGCGCATCGCCCGTACCTCGCCGCCACCCGCGAGGGCGCCGGCGAACACCTGGAACTCCGATTCGCGAACGGCGTCGCTCACGTCGACGAACTCGAGACCGAAGCGCAGGTCGGGGCGGTCGATGCCGTAGCGGGCCATGGCGTCGGCGTAGTCGATGCGGGGGAAGGGGGTCTGGGCGAGGCGCTTGCCGCCGCCGAAACGGCGGCCGACCTCGGTAAACAACTCCTCGACGAGGGAGATGACGTCTTCCTCCTCGACGAAGGCCATCTCCAGGTCGAGCTGGGTGAGCTCGACGATGCGATTGGCGCGGGTGTCCTCGTCGCGATAGCAGCGGGCCATCTGGAAATAGCGCTCGAAGCCGCCGACCATCAGCAGCTCCTTCATGATCTGGGGCGACTGCGGCAGCGCGAAGAAGTGGCCGTGCTGGAGGCGCGAGGGGACGAGGAAGTCGCGGGCGCCCTCGGGGGTGGACTTGATCAGGGTGGGGGTTTCGATCTCGTAGAAGCCCCGTTCCGAGAGGAACTCGCGCATGAACAGCACGACCTCGTGGCGCAGGCGGATGACCTCGGCCACGCCGGGACGGCGCAGGTCCACGTAGCGGTGGCGCAGGCGGACGAGCTCGTCGACCTCGCTCTCGTCGTTGACGGCGAAGGGCGGAGTGAGCGCCGCGTTGAGGACCTCAACGCGGGTGGGGACGACCTCGATCTCACCCGTAGGCATATCGGCGTTCACGGTGTCGGCGGAGCGCTCGCGCACGACGCCCTCGACGCCGAGCACCCACTCGGAGCGGGCGCGGTGGGCGGCCCCGTGAGCGGCTTCGTTCTCGGGGTCGACGACGACCTGGACGATGCCGTGCGAATCACGAAGGTCGATGAAGATGAGGCCGCCGTGGTCCCGGCGGCGGTGGACCCAGCCGGCGAGGCGCACGGTGCGGCCCGCGTCGGCGGCGGTGAGGTCACCCGCGTAGGCGTCTTTGAGCATAGGTCAGCCTACCGCGAGGCCCATCAACGACCAACGTAAC
>DAOUID010000204.1:0-2966 GCA_034428315.1 Dehalococcoidia bacterium | reverse complement strand
TGGCGGGGATAGGTGGGCACGACCGCCGTCCCCAGCTCGATGCGATCGGTTTCCCGCCCGATCACGGTAAACGCGCCCATGGCGTCCAGCCCGAAGACATTGGGCATCCAGACGCTGTCGAAGCCCTGCGCTTCCAGCTCCTGCGTGCGCGCCACGAGACCGTCGAGGTCGAGGCGTCCACCGATCATCACGCCAGTGAGCATCGCTTTCCTCCCAGGGGCGCCAAGGCTACCAGAACCACCCGCACGAGCCCGCCGGCTCCGCTTCCCCTACGATTGGCCGCCACAGGACTCCTGGAGGATCGCCGTGGACGGCTTTATCGACGTACACCATCACGTCCCCTCGGCCGAGATCGCGGAGGCGGCCACGCAGGCCGGCATCCCCATGGCCGGTGCCTGGACCCCCGAGACGGCGATGGCCGCCATGGACGCGAGCGGCATCGCCGCGGCCGTCCTCACCCCCACCATCTTCGTCGCCGACGTGGGCGACCCCGAGGCGGCCATCCCCCTCCACCGCGCGACCAACGACTACCTCGCCGGCGTCGCGAGGCGCTGGCCGCACCGCTTCGGCGCCTTCGCCACCCTCCCCCTCGTCGCCCCCGATGCCGCGGCCAGCGAGCTCGGCCGCGCCTTCGACGAGCTCGGCATGGACGGCGTCCTCCTCCCCAGCGGCGTCGGCCCCGACCTCATCGGCGCCGAGCGCTTCGACTCCGTCCTCTCCGCCATGAACGACCGCAGCGCGGTCATCCACCTCCACCCCACGAAGTCCCACCTGGGCATCCCCAACCTGTCGCCCGCGGTCGTCGACTTCCCCGTCGAGACGACGCGCGCCATCGGCAGCCTGCTCGCCTCGGGCGCGCTCGAGCGCTACGGGAACCTGACCTGGATCATCGCCCACGGCGGCGGCTGTTTCCCCTACATCGCCGGACGCGTGGCCCGCTCCGACGGCGCCGAGCCGTTCACGACCACCGCCCCGCAGGGGACGCTCGCCTACCTCCGCCGCATGTACTTCGACGTCGCCGTGACCTGCCACCCCAACGCCTTCCCCAGCCTTCGCACGGTCACCGATACCGACCACATCGTCTTCGGCACCGACTACCCTGCCTTCTCGCAGCAGGACGTCGACGAAGCGATCGCCTTCCTCGTGGACGAGGCGGGCTTCACTGAGAACGAGCTCGACGCCATCGCCTACACGAACATCAAGCCCCTCTTCCCGCGACTCGCCGCCGACATGGAGTCCGCTGGCTAGCCCTACTCCCCCTCTACCCCCGCCGGAATCTCGACCACGTCCCCGACGCCGAACCCCTGGCGCTCGAACCACCCGCCGTTGACCTCGAGGGTGTACCGGTACGGCTGTGCCGGACGGAGCACCTCCGGGCTCTGCGGAACGCCGCGCACAATCTCGAGGACGGTGCCGTCGGCCGCTAGGTAGGCGATGTCCAGCGGGATGAGCGTGTTCAGCATCCAGAAGCCGCCCGTCCGGTCCTCCTCGAACACGAAAAGCATCCCCGCCAGCTCGTCGAGCGACTCCCGGAACATCAAGCCCCGACGCCGCTGATCGGCCCGACTCGCGACCTCGACCGTCAGCGTCACCTCACGCTCCCCGTCCGCACTCCTCACGGTCACGGAGGCGGTGGGCAGCACGCACGGCGTGGGGTCGTCCGTCCGGCACAGGTCCGCTGCCCTGTTGGGTGTGGGGCTCGGCTCCGTCGTCGCCGTCGCCTCGGCCTCCGCCGTCGGTTGCATCGTGGCGGTCGGCTGTGCTGTAGCGGTCGGCTGCGCGGTAGCGGTTGGCTGCGTGGTTGCGGTCGGCTGTGCGGTTGCGGTCGGCTGTGCGGTTGCGGTCGGCTGTGCGGTTGCGGTCGGCTGTGCGGTAGCGGTCGGCTGAGCGGTGGCGGTTGGCTGCGCGGTGGGTGTTGGCTGCGTGGTGGGGGTTGGCTGCGTGGTAGCGGTTGGCTGCGTGGTGGCGGTCGGCTGCGCGGTTGCGGTCGGCTGCGCGGTAGCGGTCGGCTGCGTGGTGGCGGTCGGCTCTCGTCGTGGCTCGCCCTCCGAGTCGCAGCCCGCCAGCAGCCCGACCGCCGCCACCGCGACCCCCGCCAGCAGGAGCGTCGCCCGACGCAATACGCTACCCCGCGCCGTGGCGCGCCACCCAGGTCGTGATCAGACGGTTGGCGATGCTGATCGGCCCCGGAATATTCGGCAGCGCATCCACCGGGAACCAGTCCGCCGCCGCGATCTCCTCGTCCTCCAGGACGATGTCGCCGCTCTCGTACTCCGCGAAGAAGCCGAGCATGAGCGAGTTCGGGAAGGGCCACGGCTGGCTCCCCAGGTACTCCAGGTTCTTCACGTGCAGCCCCACTTCCTCCTCCACCTCCCGGGCGAGCGCTCCCTCGACGGTCTCTCCCGGCTCGACGAATCCCGCGAGGGCGCTGTACAGCCCTTCGGGGAAGCGGTGGCTGCGTGCCAGCAGCACGTCGTCGCCCCGGTGAATCAGCGTGATGATCGCTGGCGAGAGCTGCGGGAAGCGCAGCAGGCGGCACTGCGGGCAGCGCATCGAGCGCTCCGTGGGGACGGGCTCGTTGAGGACGCCGCAGCGTCCGCAGTAGCGGTTGATCCGCTCCCACTCGACGATCTGCACGGCTCGCCCCGCCGCCATCCACATCTCTTCGTTGGTCATCCCGTGCACCGAGAACAGGTCGCAGAAGTGCCAGCCCGCACCCGCCTCCGCGTCGTCCTCCACCCCTGCCGTCCATACGGGCCGCCCGTCGAGCGTGCCGATGAAGTGCGCCGCCCCCGTTCTCGGCAGGCGGTCCGCCTCCCGCTGTTCGGCCAGCGCCGAGTCCGCCTCGCGGAACAGCACGCGATCGCGCTGCACCAGCATCCAGAGCCTCGGGGCGTCGCTGTCTTCGGGCGGAACCACTCCGGGGCGGAACATGACGGCGCCAGCCTACAGGCTCGACCGGGGCA
>DAOUID010000203.1:0-6875 GCA_034428315.1 Dehalococcoidia bacterium | reverse complement strand
AAGCGCGAGGGGGACGGCTGGCGGCTGAGCTACCAGGGTTCGTTCGCGAGCGGTTGCCACAACGCGACCTGGAACTTCGTGATGTCGCCGGTCGTGATGAACGAGGAGACGGGCGAGGGCGCGGAGAATTCGTTCATGGTGCCGCGCGGCGAGTTCGAGATCGTCGACACCTGGGACACGGCGGGGATGCGGGGGAGCGGCAGCCATGACGTGCGCATGGACGGCACGTACGTGCCTCCCGAGCACCTGCTGCCGGATCGCCCGCTGGCGCCGAGCGAGCAGTGGGACAACCCGACGTTCCGCAACCCGTGCCACGCCGTCTACAACAAGTCGGCGGTGGCGCTGGGCGTGTGCAAGGGCGCGATCGAGTCGTTCATCGATCTGGCCAACGTGAAGACGCCGTGGGGTCTGACCTCGCCCCTGAAGGACATGCCCCAGGTGCACTACCGCATCGGCGAAGCGATGGCGACGTACATGGCGGCGCGGACGTTCGTGCTGGACACGCAGGACGCGATGGAGGAGCACCTGGGGTGGCAGAAGCCCTCTGAAGGAGGGCGGCTGGAGCCGGAGTGGGACGTGTTCTGGCCGGCGTACCTGGCCTGCGCGCACTCGGCGCAGGCGGTTCGCCATGTGGTCGGCATCATCAACAACACCGCCGGGACGACGGGCAGCCGCATGGACAGCCCCCTGGAGCGCCACCTTCGGGACGCGCACCAGTCGGCGACGCACGCCCTGATTTCGTGGCGGCACTACGAGGACCTGGGCAAGACGTTCGTGGGGCACGACCCGGCGGCGAACTACATGGAGCTGCGCCGCGCCTAGGGCGGGTCGCACGGGCGCCCCGGAGCGGGCGGCGCACCGCTAGGGCGTCGCTCCCGTATCATCGCGCGGCACTCAGGGACCAGAGGTGGGGGCATGGTGCGACCCGAGATCATCGAGCAGCGGGACAGGAACCGGCAGACGCCGATGCTGGACCGCGTCGCGGGCCTGAGCGAGCAGCTGCGCGCCGCCGGCGACGAGGCGCAGGAGCTGCGCCACATGCCCGCCTGGGCATCGAAGGAGATGGCCGGCCAGGGCCTGTTCCGCATGGCGGTGCCGGCGGAGCTGGGTGGGGAAGAGCTGAGCGCGCGCGAGCAGATCGAGACCATCGAGGCTGCTTCGGCGATCGACGGGTCGGTGGGCTGGATCGTGCAGATTCACTCGGAGACGAACGGGCTGGTGGTGCGGCAGATGGACCGGGCGCTTGCCGACAAGGTGTTCGACGACTGGGACGCGGTCGTCGTTGGCGGACTGGGGACGCCCAACGGCCCGAACCCCGGGCAGACGGCGCGTCGCGAGGGCGACGGCTGGCGGCTCAGCTACCAGGGCGCGTTCGCGAGCGGGTGCCACAACGCCACCTGGGGCTTCGTCATCTCGCCCTTCGTCGTCGACGAGGCCACCGGCCAGGGGGCGGAGAACTCCTTCATGGTGCCCCGCGAGGACTTCGAGATTATCGACACGTGGGACTCGGCGGGGATGCGCGGGAGCGGCAGCCACGACATCCGCATGGACGGCACGTACGTGCCTCCCGAGCACCTGCTGCCGGGGCGGGCGCTGGCGCCGAGCCGCCAGTGGGCCACGCCGACCCTCCGCAACCCGTGCCACGCCGTCTACACGAAGTCGGCGGTTGCGCTGGGGGTCTGCAAGGCGGCGATCGAGTCGTTCATCGACCTCGCCCAGAGGAAGACACCGTGGGGGCTGGCCTCACCGCTGATGGACATGCCGCAGGTGCATTACCGCATCGGCGAGGCGCTGGCGACCTACATGGCGGCGCGCACGTTCATGCTGGAGACGCAGGACGCAATGGAGGCCAACCTGGGGCCGGGCGCCGCCGAGGGCGGGCGGCTCGAGCCCGACTGGGAGGTCTACCGCCCGGCATACCTGGCCTGTGCGCACGCCGCCCAGGCGGTGCGGCAGGTGGTGGGGATGATCAACAACACCGCGGGCACGACCGGCAGCCGCATGGAGAGCCCGCTCGAGCGCCAGCTGCGGGACGGGCAGCAGGCTGCGAACCACACGTTGATCACGTGGCGGCACTACGAGGACATCGGCAAGACCTTCGTGGGGCACGACCCCCTGGTGAACTACACCGAGCTGGCCCGCGCCTAGCGCGGTCCAAGGAGACAGGAGCAACCAGATGGCAGAACGCGAACCCCTCGACGTGCTGGAGGCGATCCACTCGACCCCGGCCCGCCGTTTCCTCGGGTCGGACCCGATTCCCGACGAGATTCTCTGGGAGCTGCTGGACGCGGCCATCCGCGGCCCGACGGGCGGCAACTCGCAGATCTGGGGCTGGGTGGTCGTGCGCGACGAGGCGAAGAAGGCGCAGATCGCGGAGTGGTGGAAAGGCGTGTTCGAGGCGACCTACGGCCGCGCCGATCCGGCCGCGCTCGAAGGGGGAGGGCGCGTCCAGTTCTCCGACTTCGACAAGGTCGTCGATGCGGAGACGGGGCTCGACGCGTCGGGACTGCGCTCGGTGACGTACCTGGCGAATCACATCGGCGAGGCGCCGGTGCTGATGGTGCCGGTTATCACGGGCGTCATCGGCGGGCCGGAGTCGACGCGCACGGGGATTACCTACGGGGGCTTCATCTTCGGGGCCATCCAGAACCTGGCGCTTGCGGCGCGCGCCTACAGCATCGGCGCACCGCTGACGACGTTCGGGACGGGTCCGAAGCTCGACGAACTGCTCGAGCTGCCCGAGGGTTCGACCGCAGTCGCGATCGTGCCGCTCGGGTATCCGATCCGGGGGCGCTTCTCGCAGCCGCGCCGGATGCCGGTGGAGAGCGTCGTCCACTTCGACACCTGGGGTTCTTTTGGAGAACGCCCCTAGCTGGTCCCATCGCGAGGGTGTGGCCGATCCGGAGGCTAGAGCGGCCCTCCGGGTCTGAGGGGCTGTATCGTTCGCGCACTCGCGGGAGGAGGCTCCGCCATGCCCGATATCGTCACGCTTGAACACCCGCGCGAGGGCGTCGCGCTCATCACCATGTCCAACCCGGACATCAACAACCACGGCTCGTGGGAGGGCGTGGGGCAGCTCGGGGAGGCGCTGGTGGAGGCGCGCGAGGGGGGCGCCCGGGTGTCGGTGCTGGCCTCGGGGACGCCGGGGCACTGGTACGAGCACGCCTGGCTGCGCGACCTGCGGAACACCGTCACCGGCGAGCCGACGACGGGCACGGGCGGGGGCTGGGGGGTCTGCCTGCAGGAGCTGGCGAAGACGCCCGTCGTGACGATCGCGGCAATCTCGGGGGACTGCTCGGGGGGCGGGGCGGAGCTGGGGTGGGCGTGCGACCTGCGCATCGCGGAGGAGCAGGCGCGCTTCGGCCAGCCGGAGGTCCAGATCGCCCTGACGACGGGCATCGGGGGCACGAGCCGGCTGGCGCGCATCATCGGGCGCACGGCGACGGCGGAGATGGTGCTCGACGGCACGCCGATGACGGCGCAGCGCATCTACGAGCTGGGCGGGGTGAACCGGGTGGTGCCGGACGGCACATCGGTGGAGGTGGCGCTCGACTGGGCGAGCCGACTGGCCGATCGCCCGGCGAAGGCGCTGGCGACGCTCAAGCAGATCCTGATCGACAACGACGACCTGGGGCTGTCGGAGGCGCTCACGAACGAGCAGCGCCTCTTCCAGACGGTGGTCGGCACGGAGGAAGCGATCGCGACGATGGGCGACATCCAGGATCGCTTCGACGCGGGGGAGTCGATCGAGTCGGTGTACGGCTCGCCGCGGCCGTAGGGGCGGAGGCTAGCCCTTACGGGTCCGTCCCTCGAACAGGCGCAGCAGGGGCTCGAAGAAGGAGTCGGGTACCTCGACGAGGCCCTTCCCGAGTCCGATGGGGCGGGGCTCGTCGGGTGGCTTGGGCTTCGGGTCGGCGTCCATGGCTCCAGCGTAGCGCACAGCGCTTGCGGGGCGGCGTAGGATAGACGCAATTCCGGGCCGGGATGGGTTGTGTGTGTCCGCCGATCGGGCCCGGCGGGGGTTCTGATGACTACTGAAATGATGTCGAAGCGCGAGCAGGCGATGATGGAGGCGGAGGGGCAGTGCCCGTTCAGCGTGGAGGACGTGGACCTCTTCGCGCCCGGGTCGCAGGAGTACTGGTTCGATGCGTACCGCATCCTGCACAGGGACGCGCCCGTGCTGCGCATCCCCGGGGGCGGCGACACGCCGGACAAGGACGCGTACATCCTCACGAAGTACGAGGACGTGGCGCGCATCGTGCGCGACACGGAGACGTTCCCGCTCAACTACGGCCAGCGCAACGCGGGGCAGGAGGTAGAGCGGGAGATTCTGAAGGAGAAGGGTCACGGCGACGCGATCGACGCGGGGCTGTCGCTGCGCCCGAACATGGAGCAGCACCGGTGGCACCGGGAGCAGCTCACGAATCCCTGGGTGGGGGCGGTGGGCGCCGGCCGCAACACGGAGATGATCACGGGCTACGTGAACGAGCTGATCGACCGCTGGATCGACCGGGGCTCGGTCGAGTACGTGACGGAGTTCGCGGCGCCGCTGCCGCAGATGGTGATCACGACGATCCTGGGCTTCCCGCTGGAGGATATGCCGACCCTGCGGAAGTGGGAGGAGGCGCAGGTGCGGCGCTTCGTGTTCGGGTCGACGCACCGGAACCTGCTGCCGGAAGAGGACGAGGCGGAGAACGCGCGCACGCTGGCGGCGTTCCACGAGTACATCGGGAAGCACGTGCGGGAGAAGCGGCAGAACCCGAAGGACGACATGATCTCGTACCTGACGCAGGTGGAGTATGGCGACGAGAAGCGGCCGCTCACCGACGCCGAGGTGGTGAGTGTCGCCTACGGGATGCACATCGGCGGGAACGAGACGACGCAGTACGCCCTGACCGCGGAGGCGATGGTGCTCGCGCAGAAGCCGGAGCTGGCGGAGGAGCTGCGGGCGGATCGCGACAAGGTGCGGTTCTTCGTGGAGGAGTGCCTGCGGTTGTACGCACCCACGCAGGGCCTCTCTGGACGGCGTCCGATCAAGGACATCGTGGTGCAGGGGGTGACGATCCCGGCGGGGTCGGTGATTCACCTGCGCTACGGCGCCGGGAACCGCGACGAGGACGAGTACCCGAACGCGGAGGAGATCGACCTGACCCGTCCGAGCCCGGGGCGGCACGTGACGTTCGGGCAGGGGCCGCGGTCGTGTCCGGGGGCGGGGCTCTCGCGCCTGGAGCAGAACATCGCGACGAACGTGATCCTCGACCGGCTGGACGACCTGCGGCTGGCGCCGGGCAAGAACGACCTGCGGCACCAGCCGGGCGTGATGCTGGGCCTGCTGGAGCTGAACCTGGAGTTCGGCCCGCGGTAGGTCTCCCGCCCCTCCGGCGGCCACCGGCCGTGGCGGGCGTCGTGGACGCGCCGCTCACCGCGGGCGTATAAGCGCGGGGACCGAGCTCGGCGCCAGGAGCGGTGATGCAGGCAGGGGGCGTCAACGACGCGATCCAGTACGAGGCGGACGAGAGCTGTCCGCCGCTCGTCGCCCTGAGCGTGGGGCTGCAGGGCGTCCTGCTCGCGGTGGCGCCGCTGGTGCTGGTGGTGGCGATCACATCGAGGGCGGGCGGGCAGGACGAGAGCTACCTCTCGTGGGCGGTCTTCGCCGCCCTGGTCATCGCGGGCATCCTGACGGCGCTGCAGGCGTCGCGACTCTGGCGGCTGGGGGCGGGGCACATCCTCATCATGGGGGCGACGCCGAACTTCGTGGCGGTTTCGGTGCTGGCGCTGGAGGGGGGCGGGCCGCCCCTGCTGGCGAGCCTGATCGTGGTGGCGTCGCTGTTCTACCTGGCCCTGGCCATCTGGTTGCCGCTGCTGAGGCGAATCATCACGCCGGTCGTCTCGGGCACGGTGCTGATGCTGCTGGCGGTGACGATCCTGCCAATCTCGCTGGACCGGGTGCAGGAAGTTCCGGACGACGTGGCCGGGGCGGCCGGCCCTACGGTGGCGCTCGTCACGCTGGGGGTGGCCACGGCGATGGCGCTGCGGGCCTCGGGGCGGTGGCGGCTGTGGTCGCCCCTCATCGGAATAGGGGTGGGGACGGCCGTGGCGGCGCTGTTCGGGGCGTACGACCCGCAGCCGTTGCTCGACGCCAGCTGGGCGGGCATCCCCGCGGGCAGCGAGTTCCCGGGCTTCGACTTCACGCCCGGAGCCGAGTTCTGGGCATTGCTGCCGGTATTCGTGGTGATCACGCTCGTCGGGGGCGTCAAGAACATCGGGGACAGCGTGGCGATGCAGGGCGCATCGCGCCGCCGGCCGCGCGTGACGGACTTCCGGCTTGTGCAGGGGTCGCTGAACACGAACGGGATCGGCATCTTCCTGTCGGGCCTCGCGGGCACGCCGCCAACGACGGTGTTCTCCTCCACGAGCGTGTCGCTCGCGAGCCTGACGGGGGTGGCGTCACGGAACGTGGGCTACGTCATCGGCGGGGCGTTCGTGGTGCTGGCGCTGTTCCCGAAGCTGCCTGCACTGGTGCTGACGATCCCGAATCCCGTCATGGGGGCGTTCCTGCTGACAGCCATCGCCCTGCTTTTCGTGGCCGGCATCCGAACGGTGATCCAGGACGGGCTGACGGCGCAGAAGGTGCTGGTCGTCGGGATCGCGTTCTCGCTCGGCGCCGGGGTTGAGCACCAGACGATCTTCGCGGACCTGATCGGGGGCACGTGGGGGCGATTGCTCGACAACGGGATGCTGATCGGGGCGCTGGCGGCGGTCGTGATGACGCTGTTCCTGGACCTGACCAGCCCGCGCCAGGGAGGACGCCTGCAGTCGAAGCTGCACGCCGCGTCGCTGCCCGAGATCGACGCCTTCGTGCGCGGGATCGCGGG
>DAOUID010000202.1:0-6713 GCA_034428315.1 Dehalococcoidia bacterium | reverse complement strand
GCCATCTCCCAAGGCTCCAGGTCCCGCCCGTCTGGTCGAGAAGCAGTCCTGCCGGACTCAACCGTGCGCTCGGTTTTGGCGGCTACCTCCTTTCAGCCATCCTTGCTTCCCGATCGCCGTTGGCGCCGATCTCGTTCATGGAACGGATGTTGCGCCGAAGAAACGCCGGTAGTTCAGCGTCCTCCTCATCGGAAATGCCGGGCAGCTCCAGGGCCACGGGCCGTGGCTTCCTCTCCCGGCTCTGCGTCAGCCCCACCGTCGGGGCCTGCGTCTCCGAGAACCCCGTGGCGATCACCGTCATGTGCACCGAATCCCCGACCGAGGGGTCGATCACGGTGCCGAAGATGATGTTGGCCGTGCTGTCCACCACCTCCGCGATCACGCGCGCGGCGATGTCCAGCTCTCGCAGTTTCAGGTTGCCGTCGTGGGTGACGTTGAAGAGCACGTTCGTCGCTCCATTGATCGTCTGATCGAGGAGCGGGCTCGACGTGGCCTTCTTCGCCGCCTCCGCGGCGCGGTTCTCCCCCTCGGCGTCGCCGATGGCGAGAAGGGCCGGGCCCGCCTCGCTCATCACGGTGCGAACGTCGTTGAAGTCGAGGTTGATCGCGCCGTTCTGGCTGATGATGTTCGAGATCGCCTGGATCGCCTGCCGAAGCACGTCGTCCGCCATCTCGAACGCTTCTTCCATGGTGTAGTCGTCCGGGCAGCTCTCGAGCAGCCGCGAGTTGGGGATCGAGATGAGCGTGTCCACCTTCTCGCGAAGCTTGTCGATGCCGCCGCGGGCCGACCGCGTACGGGCCATCCCCTCCCAGGCGAACGGCGTCGTGACCGTCCCGATCGTGAGGGCGCCCACTTCGCGCGCCACTTCGGCCACCACGGGCGCCGCGCCGGTGCCGGTGCCGCCGCCCATGCCGGCGGCCACGAACACCATCTCGGCGCCGTTCAGCAGCTCTTCCAGTTCGGCCCGGCTCTCCTCGGCCGCGCGCTCGCCGCGCGTCGGGTCACCCCCGACGCCCAGGCCCTTCGTCAGCTTCTCGCCGATGCGCAGGCGCATCTCCGCATCGGAGGTGGCCAGCGCCTGGGCATCGGTGTTGACGGCCACGAAGGTCACGCCGGGGATGTTGGCGTTCACCATGCGGTTGACGGCGTTGCCGCCGCCACCGCCGACTCCGATGACCTTGATGTCTGGCAGTAGTTCCCTGTCGACTGTGTAACTCAACGTTCTTCCTCCGTCTGTGGGGTGTGAGCGGATTGGATGGTCGTCTTGGCGGTAGCGTTCTCGGGGTAGCCCTCCTTGGTGCTGGGGTGTTCTCGGTTACTGGGGGATGAAGGCTCGTCCAAACGCGGCAATGCGTCTGAGGAAGCCCGCTTCCTGGAGGTCTCTCCGGGCCCCGGCGGGCTGCTGGGCGGCAGCCGTCCCGCGCAGGGCGTGCTTGGCGAGTCCCACCACGGTCGCGTAGGCGGGAGTCGCGATCAGGTCCGTCAATCCCGTGCAGCCGCGCGGCCCGCCCACGCGTGCGGGCAGGTCCAGCCGCTGCTCGGCGAGCTCGTCGATTCCCCGCAGCTGGCTGGTGCCTCCCGTCAGCACCAGGCCCGCTGCGAGCCGGTCCAGGTAGCCCGCGCGCTTCAGCTCGATGGCTACCATCTCCAGGATCTCCTCCGTTCGCGCCTGCAGGATCTCGGCCACGTGTCCCGCCGAGACGCGCTTGCGCGAGTGCGTGCCGAAGGCCCGCACCTCCACCTCCACGCTGCCGACTTCCTCCCCGGTCAGCGCCGAGCCGTGCTCGCACTTCAGCCGCTCCGCGCTCTCCCATGGGCAGCGCAGCAGCCGCGCGAGGTCCTGCGTCAGGTGCGCTCCGCCGAGCGCAAGGGTCGCCGTGTGGGCGATGGCCCCTTCGTCGTACACGCAGATCGAGGTCGTGCTTCCCCCGATGTCGACGGTGGCGACACCCTGGGCGCGCTCCTCGGTGGTCAGCGAGCCGGTGGCCGCGGCAAGCGACCCGAGCACGACCTCGTCGACCTGCACGCCCGCGTCCTCGACGCACTTGGTCAGGTTCTGCACGGCCGAGACGGCCGCCGTGACGATGTGCGTTTCCGCGTCCAGCCGGGCGCCGTACATCCCCACCGGGTCCGAGACCGCGTCCGTGCCCTCGATCCAGTAGCCGCGCGGGATCACGTGCAGCACCTGGCGGTTGGTGGGGATGCTGATCTGCCCCGCCACCTCCACCGCCCGCTCCCGGTCGTCCGTCGTGATCGGCTCCGTGCGATCGGTGATCGCCACGATCCCGCGGTTGTTCTGGGAGTTCAGGTGGCTGCCGTGGATCGCCACGACTCCGCTCAGGATGCGCATCCCGCACGACTGCTCGGCCTTCTCCACCGCCGTCCCGACTGCGTCGCGGGCCGACTGGATGTTGTCGATCACCCCGCGCGACAGTCCGGCCGCCGGCGCCACGCCGACGCCGAGCACGCGCGCCTGCCCGTACTCGTTCACGTCGGCGACAAGCGCCGTCACCTTGGTGGAGCCGATGTCGATGGCTGCTATGGCGTTGCTTCGTTTCATGATGTCCCCTCGTTGACGTCTTTCACCGCAGCACGGGCCTGTCCCCGAACCGCAGGTCGATGGTTGAGTAGGTGATGTTCCGGGCGGTGGCCTCCTCCGCCACTCGTGCCCAGACGGCGAGCTTGTAGGCGATGCCGCTCGAATCCCCGAGCAGCGCCGTCTGCCCATCCGCCGTGCGAACGCGAATGCCCTCGCCGGGCGAGTACGTGAGCTCCTCGGCCCGCGTGCCCAGCGCTTTCTCGATCTGGCTGGTGATCTCCGCGGCCGCGGCTACCGCGTGGTAGTCCACCCGGTCGCCCGCCTGCAGTGAGTACGACTCGTTGCTCACGATCGTCGTCGAGCCGTCGGGCGGGGTTCCGTGCCCCAGCACGTAGCCCTCACGGTCGATGGTGTAGCGCACGCCCGCCTGCTCCCATGAGCCCCAGGGCTCGCGCTCGCGCACGGTGATGCGCACCGTCCCCGGCCAGGCGCGGTCGATCTCAACCGATGCCACGAGCGGCAGCTCCGCGATCGCGCTTTTCGCGCGGCTCAGGTTGACGGTGAACATGCGCTCACCCCGGAAGTCGACCCGCTCCATGATGTCGCTCTCCGTCGTCGAAACCGCCCCCACGACTTCCACTTCCCCGACCCGCAGCATTGGCGAGTGCCACGCCCAGGCGGCCGCGCAGGCCGCGGCCAGCAGGACGGTGGCCGCCGCCACCGGCATCCAGCGCGCCCGCAACCACGAGCGCCCTCGCCGGCCAAGCGCCGACAGGTGCGTTCCCGGCCGCAGTTGCCGCCGGCCCACGGCCTTCCTCTCGTTGCCCCGAGCGGGGGGTCGCGAGCCCTCGCCGGGGCCGCTCTGCGACGCGGGCCGCTTGCGGCGCACGATCCGGTTGCGCGCGGGCTGCTGCTGGGCCTTCGGCTGTTCGTGTCGCCTGATCATCGCGCCGCCCCCCGTTCCCCCCGCTCCAGGGCGAGCTCCACGATGCGCGTGAGCAGGTTCGGATAGGCCAGCCCGCTCGCCTCCCACAGCCGCGGAAACATGCTGATGCTCGTGAACCCCGGGATCGTGTTCACCTCGCTCCCGGTGGCCGTGCCGTCCGCCCCCACGAAGAAGTCGACCCGCGCGTAGCCCTCGCAGCCCATCGCCAGGTACATCCGCCGTGCGAGCTCGCGCACCCGTTCGGCCGCTTCCGTGTCGATCCGTGCGGGCACGTGAAGGGTCGTCCGCGAGTCGGTCGCGTACTTGCTGTCGTAGTCGTAGAACTCCCGGTCCGGCTCGATTTCGCCCACGACCCTCGCCGCCTCCGGCGCTTCGTTGCCGATCACGGAGCACTCCACCTCGCGTCCATCAATCGCCTGCTCCAAGACCACCTTCTCGTCGTGCGCCAGCGCCGCGGCGAAGGCGCCGCCAAGGTCCTCCCGCGAGGCGACCCGCGTGATGCCGATGCTCGAGCCCCCGTTCGCGGGCTTCGTGAAACAGGGGTACCCCACCTCCTCCTCCACGAAGCGCCTCGCCTCGTCGCCGTCCCCCTCGATCTCCCCTCGCCTGAGTACGACATAACGCGCGACGGGAATCCCCGCCTCCCTGAACAGCGCCTTCTGCAGCGCCTTGTCCATCCCCACCCCGCTCGCCGCGACCCCCGCCCCCGCGTAGGGGATGCCGGCCATCTCCAGCAGTCCCTGCAGGCTGCCGTCCTCGCCGTAGGTACCGTGGATCAGCGGGAAGGCAACGTCGGAGGTGCCAAGTTCGACGAGCGCCCTGCCCGCCGCGAGCGGCGTTCCGCCCGCTTCGAAGGACTCCGCCCCTGCCGCCATCGCCGCCTCGGTCTCCCCGACCGAGAGCCATGCGCCGGAACGGGTCACCCCGATGGGCGCGACCTCCCAGCGCTCCCCGTCGAGCGCGCCCATGACGCTGCGCGCGCTGCGCAGGCTCACCTCGTGCTCACCGGAGCGCCCGCCGAAGATGACCGCCACGCGCTGTCTCGCCATCACCACGCCCCCACGAAGCCGACTTCCCGCCGGAGCTGGATGCCGTGTGCCTCGATCACGCGGCGTTCCGCTTCCTCCACGAGCCAGAGCACGTCGCTCGCCTTCGCCTGCCCGAGATTCACGAAGAAGTTGGTGTGCTGGTCGCTGATGGCGGCGTCGCCCCGCCGCTCGCCACGCAGCCCGACCGAGTCGATCAGCTTCCACGCAGGGCTCTCCGGCGGGTTCGTGAACATCGACCCGGCGTTGCGGCCGCGCGGCTGCGCCGTGAGCCGCCGCTTGTCGTAGCCACCCGCTTCGGCGAGCAGGGCGTCCGCGTCCCCGGCGCCCAGCTCCAGCTCCGCTTCGAGGACCGTGCGTCCCGCGAGGGTTCCTCGCGTGAAGGCGCTGCCCCGGTACGTCAGGTTCAGGTCCGCGGCGGTCCACCAGGCGTCGCCCTCCGCCGCGTCGAGCAGGCGCACGCGCGTGAGCACGTCGGCCAGGCAGCCGCCGTAGGCGCCGGCGTTGTAGACCACCGCCCCGCCCAGGGTCCCCGGAATGCCGACCGCCCAGGCCAGCCCCGCCACCCCCGCGCGGCACATCTTCCGCGCGAAGCCCGCGAAGCTCGCCCCGCTCTCGATCCGCACGCGGTACGCCTCGTGTTCCTCGTTGCGGGCGCGGTTGTCGATCACGACCCCCCGGATGCCCCCGTCCGCGACCACGATGTTGCTTCCGCTCCCCAGCACGAACGGTCCCGCTTCGGCTTCCGTCGCGAGGCGGGCCGCCTGTGCGAGTGCGTCCGCGCTGCGAACCGTCACGTAGATGTCCGCGGGACCGCCGACCCCGAAGGTCGTGTGGCGCGACATCGCCTCGTTGCGACGCACGTCGCCCACCGCTTCCAGCCTCGTCGCGAGCTGATCGAGCGCCGTCATGCCAGCGCCTCCAGCAACATCGGCCCCACCTCGGTCACGCTGCCCGCGCCGATCGTCATCACCACGTCGCCCGGTTGCGCCAGCGCCACCGCCTGCTCCACTGCCTCCTCGAAGCCGGCTGCGTATGAGGCGGAAGGCCGCGCGATCTCCCGTGCAAGGTCGGCTGCCGAGCGCCCCTCGGTCGGCGTCTCGCGGGCGGCGTACGTCTCGAGGATCACCAGCTCGTCGAGCCCGTCCCAGCACTCGAGCCACGCCTCCCACAGGTAGGCGATGCGGCTGTAGGTGTGCGGCTGGTGGACACCGATGAGCCGCTTCCCCGGGAAGCGCGTTCGTGCCGCTCCCAGCACCGCCCGCACCTCGCTCGGGTGGTGGGCGTACTCGTCGATGACGAGCACGCCGCCCGCCTCGCCGAGGCGCTCGAAGCGCCGCTTCGCCCCCTGGAAGCAAGCGGCTGCCTCGCGCACGGTGGCGAACGGCGCCCCTTCCCCGAGGCACACCGCCGCCGCCGCCAGCGTGTTCTCGACTGCGTACTCCCCCGGGAGCGCGATGGTCAGCTCGCCCAGGGACTCGCCGTCGTGCGTCACCGTGAAGGTTGCGCCCGTATCGGCGAGCGTGAGGTTGATGGCCTGCCACTCGCAGGTGTCCGCCAGGCCGTAGGACTCGATGCCGAAGCCGCCCTCCGCTGCCTCCGCGACACGCCGAGCCCCCGCGTTCCCGCCCCCGACCAGCAGCCGCCCGCCCTCGCGCACTCGCCTTGCGAAGGTGAGGAACGCCTCCTCGTAGGCCTCGGGCGTGCCGTACAGGTCGAGGTGGTCGGCATCAATGTTGGTGATGACGGCAACGTCCGGCTCGTAGGCGTGGAAGGCGCGCTGGTATTCGTCCGCCTCCACCACGCAGATGTCGCCCCCGCCCCACGAGGCGTTCCCCCCGAGGTCGCGGCTCTCCCCGCCGATGAGGTACATCGGGTGCCGCCCGGCCCGGTCCAGGATGAACGCGATCAGGCTCGTCGTCGTCGTCTTCCCGTGCGAACCGGCCACGGCGATGACGCGCTTCCCCTCCATCAGTCCCGCCACGACTTCGGCCCGCCCCAGCACGGGCAGTCCCCGACGGCGCGCCTCCGCGATCTCGGGGTTGTCCTCGCCCACCGCCGCGGTGGCGGCAACGCAACGGGCGTCCCCGAGGTTCGCCGCCGCGTGCTCGGTGAAGACCCGCACGCCCATCGCCTCCAGGTTCCGCGTCAGCGCCGAAGGCTCGAGGTCGCTGCCCTGCAC
>DAOUID010000201.1:0-5337 GCA_034428315.1 Dehalococcoidia bacterium | reverse complement strand
CGGTGGCCCCGTCCGGGATGCGCCGCGTTCCCGACTCGGTGCCCGTTACGCAGGGAATGCCGTATTCCCGCGCCTCGATGGCGGCGTGCGAGAGCACCCCGCCCTGGTTCGTCACGATCGCCGCCGCCGTCGTGAACACCGGCATCCACGAGGGCGCCGTGAAGGGGCACACCAGGACCTCGCCGGGCTGCAGCGCTTCCGCCTCCTCCAGGCTGAACGCGACCCGCGCCCGTCCCGTCACCACCCCAGCGCTCGCCCCCTTCCCCTTCAGGAGCAGGGGGTCGTCGGTCTTCTCCGCCGGTCCCCCGAACATCAGGCCGATCGGGTTCGGCGGCGCGTCCGCGGGCGGCCGTGGCGGTGGGGGCCCCATCATCAGGGGTGGCGCGAGGACCGCCCACGCTTCGAGATCGGCCTTCCGCTCTTCGATGGCTTCCAGCATCGCCCCCGAAGGGTCCGCCGCCAGTTGCCCCAGCTCCGCCAGTCTCAGGTGGAACACGTCCCCGGCCGACCCGAGCGCCCCCGCCTCCGCCAGCTTCCGCCCCAGCTCCAGGCAGGCCGGACGCAGCGCCCCCACGCAGTTCTGCTGCCAGTGCGCCCGTCCCTCGATCACGAACACGTAGTCCACCGTCTGCGCCACCAGCCCGCGGAACCGCTCCAGGTCGGCCTCGTCGCTGAGCGCTGCCTCGCAGCGCGCGATCGTCTCCGCCCGCTCGGCCGCCGAGCGCGCATGCGCCGCGATCGGCCCCCGCGACGGGTCGGCAACGTACCCCGACAGCAGCCGCAGGGCCGCCCCCGGCTCCTCGCCCCAGGTCGGTGTGTGCAGCTCCCACCACGTCTGGGAGCCGTGCCCGTAGTCCTCGAGATAGGCGTCGAATGCTGCGCCGAAGGCTTCTCCCCCCTCGGCTGCGCGCGCGGCCGCGAGGTCGCCCCCTCGCGCCGCCTCCAGCAGCTCCGGCGACGCCTGCACAAGCGGCGTCAGCGCCTCCAGCTTCAACCCCCGCGCCGCCGACTCGTTGTCGACGCCCTGCAGCAGCCGTGCGACCAGCAGGTCGCGGTCCCCGAGCTCACCCAGCTTCTCCCCGCAGAAGACCATCAGCGCGCTCGCCGGCCCCGCCACGATCGGGAGCGACTGCATCGTGTAGGCGAACCCGCGCGCCGCCTCCGCGAAGTACCCCGGCAAGGCTTGCGCGAGCTCCTCCCGCGGCCAGCGCTCGTACTCCTCCGACCGCAGCCCGTCGCAGATCTCGCGGATCCGGGGAAGCCCGTGCTTCTCGTAGGCGTCCCGGCCGTCCTGGTAGGGCGAGGGCTCCAGCGCCGCCGCCGGCTCCCCGCTCCCCCCGCCGAGGAAGGTGTACCCGTTGATGTGAATCGCCCGCCCCCCGAACGCCAGCATGAACATCTCGAACATCTCCTGCGCGAGCGGTGGCAGGGGCCGCAGCACGTGCGGGATCAGGCGCAGCGAGACCTCTTCCATGCCGGGGGGTGGCGCAAAGGTGTCCGTGGCTGTCATGGAGTCTCCTCCGAGATGGGCGTCCCGGCATTCTACGGGCGCGACCCGCGAAAGGCTCCGCCGCCCCCGCCGGCGCTACCGCAGCCCCAGCGCCCTCGCTCGCTGGTGCTCGACCTTCGTGCAGCGATCCTGCGTCGCCACGAGCCCCGCCCCGCGCGCCCGCTCCACCGCCTCCTCGTTCCTGATGCCCAGCTGCAGCCACACCGCTCCCACCCCGATCGCTATCGCGTCGTCCACGAACGGCCCCGTCCGGTCCGGCCGGACGAACACGTCGACCAGGTCGACGTGCTCGGGAATGTCGCGCAGCGAGGCGTACGCGCGTTCGCCCAGCACCTCGTCGGCCGGCTGCTGCACCGGCACCGGGATGATCCGGTACCCCTGCGATTGCAAGTAGGCCGCCACCTCGTACGCCGGCCGGTGGGTGCGCGTATCCAGCCCCACCACCGCGATCGTCTTCGCGCCCAGCAGCGCATCGAGGGCGCTGTCGCTACTCATCGGCCGCTCCTCCCGCCGCTTCCTCCTCGGTGAGCTCCACCAGCTCCCAGCCCTCCGGCAGCCGCACCTCCGCGCCGGTCAGGTTCGCCACCGCCGTCGCCACCGCCAGCGTGCGGTCCATGCCGTCCGTCTGGTCACCCGCCGGAACGGGCACCTGCGTGAGCGTCAGCCGCTTCCCCGACTCCTTCACCAGGACGAGGGCGAACTGGCGGAAGGTGTCCGTTTCCTCCCGCCAGCGATCCGGCGCGTTCCCCTCGATCGTGATCGCGAGGTGGTCGATCTTGGCGAACGGCACCAGTTCCCGTGTCCCCACGCCCATCCCCAGGTACCCCTGCTGCCACGTCGCCGAACCCTTGCGCCCGTCGATCACCACGTCCGCCCCCATGAACGCCGTCACGAGCGCCATCACGGAGATGGGGAAGGCCAGGAGCGAGAACGCCAGCAACCCCACCAGCAGGCCGAACGGCAGGTCGCCCGCCTCGATCGCGATCAGCGCCCCCGCGCCCCCGCCCAGCGCCGCCCCGATCGCCGGCAGCACCACCGTGCTCCGCGCGCTCCGGATCTCGACTCTCTCCTCCCCGATCAGCGCCAGCGAGCGGTGCAGCAGCACCTCGTAGCGCCCGTCGCGACGGCGCGCGGCGACATGGCTCGGCAGGGCCGCATCCACCATGCGGGAAGCGTAGCAGGGAGGCGCTGGGGGCGCGCCGCCGCTCGCGGGTGATCGGGCGTCCCTGTACCCTTGGTTGACCATGAACGAGCTGCTGCGCTCGCGCACCCGTGTTGTCGTGACGGGCCTTGGGGCGGTGACCCCGGCAGGCACGAATGTGCCCGATTTCTGGGACAGCATGCTCGCCGGCCGCTCGGGCATCGATCACATCACTTTCTTCGATACGACCGACTTTCCCTGCAAGTTCGCCGGTGAGATCCCGGAGTTCGTGCCCGCCGACTTCATGGACCGCAAGGCTGCCCGCCGCATGGGCCGCTTCTCCCAGCTCATGGTCGCCGCCGCGCGCGAGGCCATCCACGACGCCGCCCTCGACCTCGAGTCGCAGAACCTCGATCGCATCGGCGTGCTCGTCGGCAACGGTGGCGGTGGCTACCCCGGCATCCAGGAGGCCGCCCACACCCTCTTCAACCGGGGCGGCATGCGCATCGACCCCCTCTTCTTCTCCAAGCAGCTTGCCAACATGGCCGGCGCCCAGGTCGCCATGCAGTTCGGCATGCGCGGCTACAACGGCACCATCGTCACCGCCTGCGCCGCCGGCACCCAGGCCATCGGCGAGGCCGCCCTCATGATCCGCGCCGGGCGCACCGATGTCGTCCTCGCCGGGGGTTGCGAGGCCGGTATCAGCGAGCTCGGCCTCGCCGGCTTCTGCGTCATGAAGGCCGTCACCAGCTCCGAGGGCGACCCCACCCGCGCCAGCCGCCCCTTCGACGCCGAACGCGACGGTTTCGTCCCCTGCGAGGGCGCCGGCGCCCTCCTGCTCGAGAGCGAGGAGCACGCCATTGAGCGTGGCGCCACCATCTACGCGGAGCTGGCAGGCTTCGGCTGCACCTCCGATGCCTTCCACGTCGTCGCGCCCCCGGAGGGCGGCGAGGGCGCCGCCCGCGCCATGCGCGAGGCCCTCGACGACGCCGGTACGCACCCCGACGAGATCGGGTACATCAACGCCCACGCCACCAGCACCCCCTCCGGCGACACAGCCGAAACGGAGGCCATCAAGGCCGTCTTCGGGGAGCGCGCCTACGACATTCCCATCAGCGCCACCAAGAGCCTCATCGGCCACGGCCTCGGCGCCAGCGGCGGCATGGAGACGGTCGCCGCCATCAAGACGCTCGAGACCGGCCTCGCCCACCCCACCATCAACCTCGAGAACCCCGACCCCACCTGCGACCTCGACTACATCCCCGAGGGCCAGCGCCGCGTCGACCCGCAGGTCATCATGAAGAACAGCTTCGGCTTCGGCGGCCAGAACAGCTGCCTCGTCTTCTCCCGCTACGAACCGTAGGCAGCGGAGCGGCTGTACGATGGAGCGTGGTGGGGGTTGACCGAGATGACGACCATCGAGGCTGAGTCGGCAGAGCCGGTTTCGATCGAATTGGAGCTTGCCTGTTCCGAGTCAGGCCAGTGGGTTGCCATCGACCATCTGGTGGGCGAGTACGGCGAGGGTGCGACCTGTGAGGAAGCGGTCCGCGACCTCATCGGGACGCTCTACGAGAGCCGTGAGCTGCTCCGCGAACGCAAGGAGCACTTGAGCGACCAACTAGCGCAACAGCTCGCCGTGCTCGAAGCATCCCTTCCCGACGAGATGCCGTAGCCACGGTGCCCACTCTCAGGAAGCAGGATCTCCGTTCGACATTCAGCAACAAGTGTGGCGCCGAGGAAGTCGTTCGCGATCATGTCTGGTTCTACTTTCGCGTCGGCGACACCGTTCTAGCCAAGACGAAGGTCTCTCACGGACGCGGGGACGTCGACTTCAGGGTCGCGGGTCGCATTGCACGCCAGATAGGGCTGAGCCAGCGTCAACTCTCAGACCTGGTGTCCTGTCGAATGGACGCCGATACCTTCTATTCCAACCTTGAAGACATAGGGCCGCTGACCGGACGTGTGGGGCTGTAGCGTTCCGACCTCTGCTCCTACGCCGAGCCGTGCCGCAGCAACTGCCCCGGCGTCGCGCCCGTGCAGTCGCGGTCCTCGAAGGTGACCTCGCCGTTCACCAGCGTGTAGCGATAGCCCTCCGCCTTGCGCACGCGACGCCAGGCTCCCGCGGGGAAGTCCCACGCCTTCTCGATCGGCAGCATCTCCAGCTTCTCGTAGTCGTACACGACGATGTCCGCCGGAGCCCCCTCGCGGATGCAGCCGCGGTCGCGGAAGCCCGCCGCCATCGCCGGATAGGCCGAGAGGCGCCAGTGCGCCTGCTCCAGGTCCATGATCCCCGCGTCCCGCACCCAGCGCGCCAGGAACTCCGTGGGGTACGCCCCCAGCGTGATGAACTTCGTATGCGCACCGCCGTCCGAGACGCCCGGGATGGCCACGGACGAGTTCGCCACCTCCGCCATCGCGCCCGGGTCCGTCGGGCGCGGCGGCGTCACGAACGTCGCCTGCAGGTCGTCCTCCAGCGAGAGATCCAGGAACGCGTCGATGATGTGCTTGCCCTCGTTCTGTGCGATCTCCGCCAGCCCCAGCCCCTCGTACGCCTTCAGCTCAGGGCTCTCGACTTCCTCCACAGTCAGCTGCGCGATGCCGGAGACGTTCGCGCCCCCACCCGCCGCCTTCATCTGCGACTCGATGCCCCCGCCCGCGATCGGGCCGTGGCCGGCGTCGAACTCGT
>DAOUID010000200.1:0-2363 GCA_034428315.1 Dehalococcoidia bacterium | reverse complement strand
CGGGTCTGGCTGGTCGACGCCGACACCGGCGCCGCTCTGGGCGATCCGTTCGAGGCCGAGGGCTGGGTGTGGACGCGTCCGGCTATCCGTGACGGCGTCGCGTATTTTGGCGACTTCGAGGACCTGGTCTACGCATGGGATATGGAGACGGGGCGGACGCTGTGGACCTACGAGGCCGGGAACAAGGTCAAGGCGCAGGGCGTCATAATCGGGGAAACGCTTATCGTTGGGGATGAGGGCGGCACGGTGCACTTCGTGGACGTGGCGACCGGACTCCGGCGAAACGCCGTCAAGCTCGACGGGGCAGGAAAGATTCGCGCAGGTTTGGTGGAAAAGGAAGGTTTCGCCTGGATCCTCGGCACCGAGGGCAGGCTCTACCGCGCCGACCCGGAAACCCTGCAGGTCTTTGAGCGCGAAGTGCGGGGCCTGCCGTGATTCGCCGCGTACCCCAGCGGACCGGCATCGGCATCGCGCTGATCGCGGGCGTTGCCCTCATCTTCGTCATCGCCACGTTCGGCTTCACGACCACTTTCACGGTCGGGTTGCTGGACCCGATGATCAACCTGCTCGTCATTCTCAACCACGCGCTCTGGGGCAGCTTCGGGCTGGCGGTCATCGCCTTCACCATCCTCGTGCGCTTCGTGACCTTCCCGCTCACGCTGCGCCAGCTCCAGCAGACGCGCGCCATGCAGGCGCTGCAGCCGCGGGTGCAGGAGATCCAGAAACAGTTCACCGACCCCAAGCGGCGCCAGGAAGAGATGATGAAGGCGTACCGCGAGGCGGGCGTCAATCCGCTGGGCTGCCTGGGGCCGCTCGTGCTCCAGTTCCCCGTCCTGATCGCGCTCTTCTATGCGATCCGCCAGACCCTCGCGATCTCGCCGGAGGCGCTCGACAACCTCTCCGGCCATCTCTACTCGTGGAGCTACATCCAGAGCGCCATCCCGCTCGAGGAGAGCTTCATCGGCATCAACCTGGCCGAGGGCGCGTCCATCAACGTGCTCAACCTGAACCTGCTCGTCGTCGTGCTCGTGGGCTTCTCAACCTGGGCCCAGTCGAAGACGACGGTCATGGTCGCGACCGACGAACGGGCGCGCACCCAGCAACAGATGATGCAGTGGATGCTGCCCATCATGTTCATGTTCTTCGGTCTCAGCTTTCCCAGTGGAGTGAGCCTCTACTGGGTGGTTACCTCCTTCGTGAGCGTGGGCTTCAACGTCGTCACCTACGGCTTCCCCGCGCTCAACATTTCGCCCCTGGTGGGGCCCCCAACGCCACAGGCCACGGTCGAAGTGGCGGCGCCAGTAACTTCGGAGGGCACGGGCCAGAAGCGCTCACGACCCTCCCGCGAATTGAGGACATCTGCTCATGGATCACGCCGAAGCAAACGGAAAAACCGTCGACGACGCGCTTAAGGCGGCGCTTGCCAAGCTCAACGCCACCGTTGACGAAGTCGACATCACCGTCCTCGACGAGGGCCAGCGCGGGGGGCGCCTGTTCGGGCGCGGCGCGCGCGATGCCGTCGTCCGGGTCGAACGCCGCGCCGGGGGGCCGCGGGAGCAAGCGCCCGAACCGCCCGACACCAGCATTCCTCGCGGCCGAGGGGGCCGCGGAGGCAGCGGCGGCGCGGGCCGTGGAGGCAGCGGCGGCCCCGGCCGTGGCCGTGGGGGTCGCCGGCGAGGCGGCAGCGGTGGACCGCGTGGCGGCTCCGGCGGAGGCCGGCGCGGCCCCCGCGCCGAGCGCGCGCCCGAGCTGACCGAGCAGGACTTCTTCGGCGAGGGCGCCGCACCGCCCGCGCGCGAGCCCGCCCGCAGCGCACCGCCGCGCCGCGGTTCCGGAGGCGGCAACGGCCAGCCCCCGAGCTCTTCGGGCGACGGTCCCTCCCGCCGCGAGCGCTCCCGCAGGCGCCGCCGCGAGGAGAACATCGAGCCCGACATCAACGCCGAGGAGGTCGATCTCGCCGCCGAGGTGGTCGACTCCATCCTCCAGATCCTCGAGATCGACGCCGACATCAACATCCGCGAGCCCGTCACGGCCGGTGACGGGCTGGGCAGCGCCCGCGCCGTCATCGACATTTCCGGCGACGACCTGGGCATGCTCATCGGACGGCGGGGCGAGAGCCTGATGGCCTTCCAGTACGTCGTGAACCTCATCATGACGCGGCGCTTCCCGGGCCGCGGCTCCGTCACCATCGATGTCGAACAGTACCGCCGGCGCCGCGAGGATCAGGTCGTGTCGCTGGCCGAGCGCATGGCCGAACGCGTGCGCGACATCGGCGAGCCCATCACGCTCGAGCCGATGTCCGCCGCCGAGCGCCGCCTTGTCCACCTCGCCCTCGTCGACGACCCCGACGTCGAAACCAACAG
>DAOUID010000199.1:0-1579 GCA_034428315.1 Dehalococcoidia bacterium | reverse complement strand
TCACGACCTCCTCGAGGGAGGTGTTGCCGGCGCGCTCGCCGATGCCGTTGATGGTGACCTCGACCTGGCGGGCGCCGTGCTCGATGGCGGTCATCGTGTTGGCCGTGCACATGCCCAGGTCGTTCTGGCCGTGGAAGCTGAGGCGCGCCTTGTGGATGTTGGGCACGTTCTCGCGGATCAGGTCGAAGAGGGAGCCCAGCTCGGAGGGGATGGCGTAGCCGACGGAGTCGGGGATGTTGATGACCTTCGCCCCCGCGTCGATGCAGCGCTCGACGATGGTGTAGATGAAGTGCGGGTCGGAGCGGGTGGCGTCCATGGGGCTGAACTCCACGTTGCTCGTGTAGCTCGCCGCGTGCTTCACCATCGCCTCGGCCTGGGTGAGCACCTGCTCGCGGTCCTTGCGGAGCTGGTGGGCCATCTGGATATCGCTGCTGTTGATGAAGACGTGGATGCGGGGATCCTCCGCCTCCTTGATGGCGTCCCAGGCGGTGTCGACATCGGACTCGACGGCGCGGGCGAGGGCGCAGATGGTAGAGCCGCGCACCTCGCGAGAGATGGTCTGGACAGCCTCGAGGTCGCCGGGGGTGGAGCAGGGGAAGCCGGCCTCGATGATGTCGACGCCCAGCTTCTCGAGCTGCCTGGCGATTTCGAGCTTTTCCTCGGGGGTGAAGGCGATGCCGGCGGACTGCTCGCCGTCTCGCAGGGTGGTATCGAAGATGTGGATCTTTTCGGGCATTGGGGCGGCTCCTCCGAGGGGATGCTCAGGTCGCGATCGCGCGGGCTGGGCGCGAGGCATCGGGCGTGGGGATGTCAGGATCGATCGCGGCCCCTAAGGGGAAGGCCGCAGCGCTAGACGCGCCCGAGGGAGCGCCCCGGCGAGACCGGGGCGAGGGCGTTCTCCATGTGGACCGCGACAGTTGCGGACATCTTCCGTCAAGTCTCTCGCGGGGGCGGCTCAGCCGCAAGCGCCGCGCGGCAAGGCGGAGGGCGTGGGCGTAGGCTGCCGGGATGGCGATCCGCACGGCCGAACTGCAGGCGCTCTGGGAGCGCGTTCGCGAGCGCTACGGGAGCTACCGGCTCGTGCTCCCGGGCGAGCCGAGCTTCATCTGCCAGCCGCACGAGTGCGACACCTATTGCTGTCGCGCCTTCAACGTCGCGCTCGACGGCGGCGAAGCGGAGCGGCTGGGCGCGGCCACGGGCTGGCCCGCCTCCCGCTTCCTGGAGAGCGAGGGCGGCGAGCCGATCACGCTGCCGCTGGCGAGCCCCTTCGTGCTCGGGAGGCGCGAGGGCCACTGCATCTTCCTGGACAACGAGCTGACCTGCGAGCAGTACGACGCGCGTCCCGACGCCTGCCGCTCGTACCCGCACCAGGTCGTGTTCGTCGACGCGGCGAGCGGGAGGCCGGTTCAACCCTCCGGGGAGGCGGGGCGGCGGGCGGTGGAGGCAGTCGCGGAGGGGCGGAGGGCGGAGGGGCCGGCGCCGCTCCTGCTGCGGCACGACCAGTGCCCGGGATTCACCGGTCCGCCCTCGACGGAGGAGGGGTGGGCGGCGCTGCTGCGCGACACGTATGCGCTCTCGC
>DAOUID010000198.1:0-2982 GCA_034428315.1 Dehalococcoidia bacterium | reverse complement strand
CGGTGGCCTGGACGGCGCCGCTCTCGATGTCGCCGCCGATGGTGGGAGTGGTCCTGCACCCGATCCGGCACACGGCGGACATGATCCGCTTCAGCGAGGAGTTCGCGCTCAACATCCCCGGACCGGAGCTCATGCGGGAGACGGCTTACTTCGGAAGCCGCTCGGGGGTCGACGAGAACAAGGTCGAGGGCAGCAAGCTCGATGCGTTCACGGCGCTGCGCGTGGACGCGCCCCTTCTGGATGGCTGCCTCGCGTGGATCGAGTGCGGCCTGCGGGACGTGATTCCCACAGGCGACCACGTCCTGTTCGTGGGCGAAGTGGTGGCGGTGCAGGCGCTGGACGAGGCATACGCCGAGCGCTGGCTGCTGGAAGAGCGGAACTTCAGCCCGCTCACGTTCCTGGGGGGGAGCTGGTACGCACAGGTGCGCGAGGCGCGGGAGGCGGAGTTCGAGGTGGACGCGCAGGGCGGCCTGATGGCGGAGAGCGCCGAGCAGCGCGAAGAGCGCGAGGAACTGGAGGCGCAGGAAGCCGAGCTGCGCGAGCAGGAAGGCGACGAGGGCTACGAGGAGATGGTCAGCGAGGAGTAGAGCTCTCGCCCTGACCACGGGCCTCGATCGGTTCGTAGGCGCGGAACTTTTCGCCGGAGTAGACGGCGTTGGGCCGCACGAGTCGGTTGTCGGCGTACTGCTCGAGCAGGTGGGCGCTCCAGCCGGCGATGCGAGCAACGGCGAAGATGGGCGTATAGAGGTCGTGGGGGATGCCGAGCATCCGGTAGACGGAGGCGCTGAAGAAGTCGACGTTGGGGTAGAGGGGGCGGCCGCTGAGGCGCTCGGCGAGGTAGTCGCGCACCTTGCGGGAGAGATCGAAGTAGCGGCGATCGGGGGAGGTTTCGGCGAGCTCCTCGCCCAACTCCTCAAGGATGATGGCGCGGGGGTCGGTGGTCTTGTAGACGCGGTGGCCGATACCCATGACGCGCTCGCCGCGGGAAAGCATGGCCTCGATGTGGCTCTCGATGTTGGACTCGTCGCCGATCTCCTCGAGCATCTCGAAGACAGCGCTGTTGGCGCCGCCGTGGAGTGGCCCCTTGAGGGTGCCAATGGCGGAGGCGATGGCGGAGTACATGTCGCTCATGGTGGAGGCAGTGACGATCGCGGAGAAGGTGGAGGCGTTCATCTCGTGCTCGGCGTGGAGGGTCATGGCCACGTCGAAGACCTTCGCCTGAAGTTCGCTGGGCTCCTCGCCGGTGAGGGTGTAGAGGAAGTTGGCGGCATGGCCGAGGTCGTCTCGCGGGGGAAGGATGTCGAGGCCCTGGCGCTGGCGGTGGAAAGCGGCGACGACCGTGGGCATGCGGGCGGTAAGGCGGGCGGCGATCCACTGCAGCTGCTCGGGGGAGAAGTCGTTGGCCTTGGGGTCGAGGGCGCCAAGAGCGGTCACGCAGATCTCGAGGGCGCGCATGGGGAGGGCCTTGCCGGCGGCGAGCTCGGTGATGAGGGTGCGGTTGAGCTCGGAGAGGGGGCGCTCCTCGACGAGGAGGTCGTTGAGGTCGTTGAGCTGGCTGCGGGTGGGAAGCTGGAGGTTCCAGAGGAGGAAGGCGGTCTCTTCGAAGGAAGCGTGCTCGGCCAGGTCGTAGATGTCGTAGCCGGCGTAGATGAGCTGGCCCTTCTGGCCGTCGATGGTGCAGAGCTTGGTGGCGGCAACGTTGACGCCTTCAAGGCCACGCTGGATTTCAGTAGTGGTCATGGAAACCTCGCTCTCATGGTCGGATACAGGGGCGGTGCTGAGCGCCCCGGTGGGTGCGTTGCGAGCGTCCTATCCTACCAATTTGGCAGGGGGCGTGGCGTTACGTTCGTTCACCCGGCGAGGCGCTCGGCGACGAGCGTGCCCATGCGCGCGGTGTCGACGGTGGCGCCGCCGCCGGACTCGATATCGGGCGTGCGATAGCCCTCGGCCAGCACCTCGTCGACGGCCTGCTCGATGGCGGCGGCCTCCTCCTCGAGGGCGAGGGAGTGCCGCAGCATGAGGGCCACGCTGAGGATCATGGCGAGGGGATTGGCGATGCCCTGACCGGCGATGTCGGGGGCGGTGCCGTGGATGGGCTCGTACATGCCGATGCCCGTTCCGTTGCGGCGCCGGCGTCCAAGGCTGGCGGAGGGGAGCATGCCCATGGAACCGGCGAGCACGGAGGCCTCGTCGGTGAGGATGTCGCCGAACATGTTGCCGGTGACGATGACGTCGAAGGTGGCGGGGTGGGTGATGAGGTGCATGGCGCAGGAGTCGACGAGCACGTGCTCGAGCTCTACGTCTGGGTAGTCGGCGGCGAGCTCGGTCGCGATCTCGCGCCAGAGGCGGCTGGTATCGAGGACGTTGGCCTTGTCGACGCTCGTGAGCTTGCGGCGGCGGCCGCGGGCAAGCTCGAAGCCGGTGCGGAGGATGCGCTCGATCTCGCGTTCGCTGTAGCGCATGGTGTCGACGGCCTGGCGGCCGCGGGTGTTCTCCCAACGCTTCTGGGGCCTGCCGAAGTAGATGCCGCCGGTGAGCTCGCGGATGACGACCATGTCGACGCCCTCGAGCACCTCGCGCTTGATGGCGCTGTCGCCGAGCAGGAGGGGGTTGACGCGGACGGGGCGGATGTTGGCGAAGAGGCCGAGGCCCTTGCGCAAGCCGAGGATGGCCTGCTCGGGACGGACCGTGGCCTGGGGGTCGTCCCACCTGGGGCCGCCGACGGCGCCGAAGAGGACGGCGCGGGAACGGGAGGCGGTTTCGAGCGTCTCGTCGCGGAGGGCGATGCCGTACTCGTCGATGGCGGCGCCGCCGACGACGGCGTTCTCGTACTGGAACTCGTGGCCGAAGCGGCGTTCGACGACGGCAAGGACCTTGAGTCCCTCTTCGAGCACTTCGGGCCCGATGCCGTCGCCTGGGGCAAGAACGATGGGGTAGGAAGGCATGATTCGAGTCTACTGCGTCGCCGCCTCAGGAGCGCGC
>DAOUID010000197.1:0-5918 GCA_034428315.1 Dehalococcoidia bacterium | reverse complement strand
CGCTTCCAGAAGCAGTCGACGTGCTCGAAGCCAGCCTCGCGGAGCCAGGCGAGGTGGTGGTCGAGGGGTTCGAGGTGGGAGTGGTGGCGACGGACCTCGGGGGAGGGCGGGGGATCGTCCCGGTCGGTCGCCTCGCCCTGCATGATGTCGCGGTAGCGCGCCTCCAGGAACTCATCGAGCGGGGCCACGAGGTCGAGGTTGAGGAAGGCGCCGCCGGGCGACAGCAGCTCCCGTATCCGCCCGTAGAGGCGCTTGAGCGCCGCTTCGGGCAAGTGGTGGATGGCGGCTGATGAGATGACGGCGTCGAAGGGGCCTTCGAGGTCGTCGGGGAGGGCGCCCTCGCCGAAGTCCCAGGCGACGTAGCGGTAGCGGCCGTCGAACCGGGCCAGGCGCTCGGCGCCGACGCGCATCATCTCCTCGGAGCCATCGACAAGGACGGCGGAGGCGTTGGGGAAGGCGTTCAGGAAGACCGTCGCCTCCGCGCCGTAGCCGGCGCCGAGATCGAGGATGCGGAGCGGAGCGCCGGCATCGCGGCCGAGGAGCTGCGTCATCAGCTCGAACTGGGGAGCACGCTCCTGTGCGCGGGCGTCCATACGCGCGACGAAGTCGCGGACGCGCGCGGGCTCGCGCCAGTGCTGGCCGGTATCGCCGTGTCCGTGCGAGTGCTGGTGGGTCGCTGGTTCGGTCAAGGCGTTCCCTACGCGCCGCGGAGCCGCGGGTCGAGCACGTCGCGGAGGGCGTCGCCGAAGATGTTGAAGGCGAGGACGGTGAGCGTCAGGGCGCCGCCGCCGACAGCAACGAGGATGGGCTCGGAGCCGAAGAACTGGCGGCCGTTGTTCACCATCGAGCCCCAGCTGGGGCCGGGAGGGGCCAACCCGAGGAAGGCCAGCGTCGCCTCGGCGAGGATGGCGCCGCCGATGGTGGTGGAGAAGATGATGATGATCGGCGCGAACACGTTCGGGAAGACGTGCCGGAAGATGATGCGCGGCGGCTGAGCCCCGAGGACACGCGCGGCCTCGACGTAGACGTCGTTTCGGACCGCCAGGGTGGCCGATCGCACGACACGCGAGACGCCGAAGATGTTGAGGAAGGATAAGGCGATGATCGTCCTCGGGAGGGATGCCTCGCCGGTCTGCAGGAGCAGGAGGAGGAAAAGCAGGGGTGGGAAGGCGATAAAGGCATCGACAAGGCGTTGGCTGATGAGGTCGATAAAGCCGCCGAAGTAGCCCGACCCCACGCCGAGAATGGCGCCGAAGACTGTGGCAATGGCGGCAGCGCCGAAGCCAAGGAGCATCGATCGGCGGGCGCCGTGCAGGACGCGCGTGAAGAGGTCGCGGTTGAGGTGGTCGGTTCCAAGGAGGTGGTCCCAGGAGGGGTTGGCGAGCGTCAGAAAGATGAAGGGATTGAGGGCGTCCTCGTCCGTGGAGTTGATGTCGTAGTTGGGATTCTCAACGCGGAAGGTCTCGTTCTGGTCGTAGGGAGCGATCCACGGGCCGATGATGCCGAGCACCAGGATGACGGCGGCGATGACGAAGGCAATACCGCCCGCCGTCTTCTGAGTGAAGAAGCGCCCAATGGCTCGGAGGGCGCGGATGGGTGGCGAAGGGTCCTGGGGCCGGGTGAATCCCTCGAGGATTGCGTCGGACCCCCGGGCGGCGATCTCGCTCATGACTCAGCTCCCGAGACAGTGACACGCGGGTCAATGAGGAAGTAACTGAGATCGACTGCCAGATTCACGAAGACGACCGCGCCCACGAGGAGCAGGGTAAAGGTCTGGGTGACAGGGATGTCGCGGATGCGGATAGCGACAAGGATCTCGTTACCCATGCCGGGGATGGCGAACATGGACTCGAGGACGACGTTGCCGGCAACGAGGGCGGCGATGAGGAAGCCGAGGATCGTGACGACAGGGATGAGGGCATTACGGAGCACGTGCCGGGCAATGATGACCGAGCCGGCGAGGCCCTTGGCCCGCGCCGTCCGCACGTAGTCCTGGCGCAGCACCTCCATCATGCCCGAGCGCAAGAAGCGCATGAGGATTGCGCCCACCGCGAGCCCGCCAGCTGCGGCCGGCACGATAAAGAGCTGGAAGCTGCCCCATGGATCGTGCCAGATGAGTTGCTGGGAGGTGACGCCGATCGTGAGCACGCCGTACTTCACGGCGTAGGCGGAGGCAATCGCCGCCGTGAGGAAAGCAGGGGCCGCCAGGAAGAAAATCGCGAAGACCCGTAAGGCCGCGTCGAGGAAGCCGTCCGGGCGAGTCGCGGAAAGCACGCCCACTGGCAGCGCCAGGAGCACCGAAATGATCAGCGACATGATCCCCAACTGAAGCGTGTAGGGGAGGGCATCGCGGGCCACGCTGAATGCAGGCTCATTCTTTCTGAAGGATTCCTCTGACTCCCCTTTCAGAATGCTCCACCAGAAGTTGCCGTACTGGACGTAGAGCGGATCGTTCAGTCCGAGGCGATCACGCACCTGGTTCAACTGCGCTTCCCTCTCTTCCTCGGTCTGGGCCGCAGTTGCGAAGAACTGGTTGGCGAGTTGCTGCTCGGCGTAGTCGCCGGGAAGGACGCGCAGGACGAAAAACACGAAGGTCAGAACGATCCAGATCGTGACCAGCGCCAGAAAGAACCGCCGGATGACGTACTCGGTCATGGAGGGAAGTCCTCACTCCGAGATACTCCAGCGCCTCCCTTGCACGGCTGCGAGGGAGGCGCTGGGGAGGTGTTCGCCAGGTCAGGCGGGGCGCTGTTTCCCCTGGAAGGTGGGATCATCCTGATCGATCCAGAGTTCCTGGCTGATCGTCGTCCCGTAGGTGATGAAGAACGGCCCCGCGCGGTGCAGGTAGGGCCACTTCACCCAGCTCGTGAGGCCGCCCACCATCTGCAAGTGCCCGGCGCCCGCATCCGTGAGGGCGAAGCGCTGGGCATCCTTGATGATCTCCTGGGCCCTCTCGTTATCGAACTCGGCGAACATCGCGTTGATGTAGCCTTCCATTTCGGGTGTGGTGTACTTCCAGAAATTGATGAAGTGCCCGTACTTGCCCCCATCATCGGGGTGCTTGGCGTAGACCTTGGCGAACCGGAGACGAGGATCGGGGCTCGTCCACTGGTCCCACCCACCGAGGTAGCCGACCGAAGCCTGCCCCGACTGGTTGTACTCGAGGAGCGAGGTGACGGGAATCGCCTGCGCGCTCCACTTCTCGGTACCAAGGTTCGTGTTGAGCATGGCCGGGAACCACTCGAGTAGGGGCACGTACTGCGGGAAGTCCACGGTCGTGACCCGGAAGTCGAGGTCATCGTGGTTCTCGGCGTCGGCCTGCTCCCAGAGGGCGCGGGCGTCGGCGAGGTCCTGATCCTTGGGCTGGCGGTAGCCTGGCGCCTGAGAGAGCTCTTCCTGCGAGAGGGCCCAGGCCGTGAACGGCCAGTTGACGGCCGGGTTCGGCCGGCCGAGGCCCTGGAAGTGCTGTTGCGCCACCAGCGCGCGGTCCGTGGCGAGGAACATCGCCGTGCGGATACGCTCGTCGGAGAGGGCGCGGTTGGTGGTGTAGTTGTAGGCGAACTCGAGGTTGTTGTTCGGGTCGCCGATGCGGAAGGCCTCAACTTCGGGATTGTTCGCCGCGATCTCCTCCATCACCGCCTTGTCGCGGGAGGCGAGCTCGTCGATCTGCTTCTGCTCGAAGGCGAGGCGCTGCGGGTTGATGTCACCGCCGAGGTTCACGAAGAAAATCTCGTCAACCATGCCCGGGATGGTCCCGTCCTTGCGCAGGAAGTAGTCATCGTTGCGGACACCGTGGGCCCTGTCTTCCTTGATGAATTCATCGAAAATGAAGGGGCCGGTCCCAACGATGTTGTCGGCCGAAAAGACACCGAACTCGTTCTCATCCAGCAGCTTCTCGCCGATGTCCGGGTACATGATGACGTTGAACTCGTCGGTCATATCGCCGAGCCAGGTCACCTGCGGCTCCGACACCTTCACCGAAAAGTTCGTATCGTCGACGTAGTCGACGCTCGCGACCTTGGAGTAAAGCGGTGCGTTGAGGTAGGAGCCAGCCGCGCTTCCGCCGGTGAGGTTCCGGTCGATGTTCCAGCGGATGTCATCCATCGTGAGGGCGCGGCCGTTGGCCGGGGGCTTGTCGTGGTAGTTCACGTCGTCACGGATGGTGAAGTTGTACGTGACCTCATCGGGCTGCTCGGGAAGGCCCCGCGCAATCTCGCCGGAGATCACGAAGTTATCCATGTCGGTGAACTTGAGGAGGTTGTTGTAGGCGTTGCCGGCGGTGTAGGCGATACCGCGGTACTGCTCCTGGTGGAGGTCCAGCGTGGTTCCGGCAATGCCCGCGTACTGGCTAAAGAAGCTCCCATCGACAGCGCCCGCCATCGGGGCTTCGGTCGGGGCCTCGGTAGCCGGGGCGGCGGTAGCCGGGGCGGCGGTAGCCGGGGCGGCGGTCGGTTCCGGCTCGTCGTCGTCATCGTCGTCGCCGCAGCCCACGGCCACGAGCGCGCCGGCGCCGACGGCGCCTGCCGCCGATGCCTTCAGGACGGACCTCCGGCTCAAACGCCTTCGGGCCCAATAGTTCTCACGCATGTGCATCCCTCCGTCGCAGTAGCGCCGTCCGATGCGGAGGAGCATACGAGTTGCGGGATCAGGATTCAATGAGGAAGCGCCGGGATCGGGACCCTACGGCCCGCAATGCCCGGCGTTCCGTTCCGTCTTTTCCTGAACGCCGGGGAACTGGCCACGAGAGCCGGTGCAGCCTAGGCTTGAGGGTGACGGCAGGAGGCAGGATCGATGCGCGAAGAGCCCAGTGAGAAGTCCACGAAGAAGATGTGGAACTACGCGGAGAAATTCGCGAACAAGTCGGGGACGCACCTGCACCCCGATCGCTCGATCACCGAGGCGGTGGTCCTGGGGCTGGCGGACAACGTCGACCAATACGGGCGGCCCATCTGCCCGTGCAACTTCTACCCCGAGAAGGACGAGGAGGGGAACTGGCCGGAGGGCCTCTACCTCCCTCGGGAGGAGGAGGCGAAGCGGCGGGACTGGATCTGCGCCTGCGACGAGATGCAGAAGTTCAAGTACTGCCACTGCCTGCTGTTCGTGAACGAGGAGGGGCTGCCGATCACGGAGCACCTCCCCGAGGATCACGAGGGACGCGAGATCTACGGCCTCGTCGAAGACCC
This sequence comes from Dehalococcoidia bacterium, assembly GCA_034428315.1. Lineage (GTDB taxonomy): Bacteria > Chloroflexota > Dehalococcoidia > Tepidiformales > Tepidiformaceae > UBA2991. The sequence goes on along the minus strand of DAOUID010000197.1, from coordinate 735 downwards.
GACACCGGACAAGGGACGCGCGCTGGGCCGGGTGCTCGAGGACCGCTAGCCGCGCCGCTCGCCGGTCACGGGGTCATACAGGCGGATTCCGTCGAAGCGGGTGAAGTCGATGTCGTGCGTCCAGATGGTGTTGACGCCGTGCTGGCGCATGAGCGCCACCAGGTGCGCATCGTGGATGAGCTTGCCGTGGGCGTCGTGACGGAGCGCCAGGTCGCGCAGGACCGGCCACCCATCGGCGCCGTCGCTCGCGAACCTCACATGGTCGAGTTCGAGGACCTGGTCGATGCTCGCAAGGGCCTGCGCGACCGAGACCGGGCGGGAGAGCAGCGTGCGGTGGGTCACGTTGCGCAGGTAGGCAAGCACGGCGGGTGCGAACAACACGATCCTCTCTGAGCCGTTCCAGGCGGCCGCCAGCGCCTCACGCGCAGCCTCGTGCTCGGGCGCGTCCTCGTTTCTGGCGTAGATGAGGATGTTGGCGTCGATCGTGAAGGTCACGCCGAACGCGGCTCCTGACGGTGCTGGGAATCGCGGTGCCGGGTGCCGAGGTCGTGATCAAGGTCTTCCTGGAACATGAACTCCTTGACCGCCGCCCAGTCGCCCAAGTCGACGCCAGCGGGCCCAATCGTCCCGAGGCTCCAGGAGCCCCACTCGAAGGGCTCGGCGTCCCTCGGCTTGGCTTCCTCTTTCTTGAGAGCCGCAGCGAGGAGATAGCTGGCCGCCTCGCCCATGCTGATA
>DAOUID010000196.1:0-2623 GCA_034428315.1 Dehalococcoidia bacterium | reverse complement strand
CGTCCAGGCGGGAGGGTGCGTTCGTCGCCAGGGTGTCGGCGATCATGCGGCGCATGGCCTTGACCTGCTTGCGGGTCGGGGGGTCGTCGGTCAGCCACTCGGCACTGGCGCCGAGTGCGCCGAGCGGGAAGCTCCAGGCGCCGACGATCGTGCCCGCGATGACGCGGGCCACCTCGGTACTGCCACCGCCAACGTCGACGATGACGCCGGAGCGTATGGGCAGCCCGTGGAGCGCGCCCATCGCCGCCAGCTCCGCCTCTTCCGCCCCGTCGAGGACTTCGATGGCGAGGCCGAGCTCGGCGTGGGCGCGGGCGAGAAGCTCGGCGCGGTTGCGGGCCGAGCGGATGGCGGCCGTTGCGACCACCTTGATCGAGGAGGCGCCCGCCTCGCGGGCGAAGGCGGCGAACTCGGCGACGGCGTCGATGGTGGTCGCGACGCCGCGCTCGCTCAGGCGTGAGTCATGGTCGAGCTCGGTGGCCAGGCGCAGGTCGAGGCGTTCCTCGGCAATAGTGTCGAGCACGCCGGGGAGGGGGTGGTCGAAGACGACGACGCGAGCGGAGTTCGAGCCGAGGTCGAGGACGGCAACCGGAGAGGTCGAACGGGGCGAAAAAGAAACGCCGTCAGCGACGGCCAGTGGAGAGGAACCGGCTGGGAATACTCCCATCGCACTCAACATACACGCACGAAGCCCGTGAATTGTTAACGGACGTTCACGAATTCGAGAGCGCCCGCCGCAGGGCGTGCCAGCGCGCGCCCCGGAGGCGACCGTAGCGCTTGGGGAACTTCCAGCGGTAGCCCTCGGCCTCCGTGGTGGCGTTGGCGGCCAGCTCCCGGGCGGCGCGGACCCCGGCCTTCCCCAGACGTTCCTCCTCATCACGCGCGAGGCCGGCATAGAAGGCCGCCGCGACGACGGCGTCCTGGTGGTCGCCGAGCAGCGTCTGGAGCCGTGTCGCCTGGCGGACGTAGGCGTCCGCGGGCTCGCCGCCGAGGGGCGCGAAGAATTCGAGCACATAACGCAGGTCGCGCACCTTGAGGCGGAGGGCGTGGTAGTCGGCGTCGGGCGACTTGCTGTCGATCGCGGAGCCGAGGCGGCGGGCGCGACGGCGCTGCTCCTCGATGGTCTCGAGGGCGGAGGCGAGGGCGGGCTCGTCCCCGAGCCCGGGGCTGGGACCGGCGCGTAGGAGGTCGGACATCGTCTCGACCATGGAGACGTAGCGGTCGGAGTCGAGGGCCGCCAGCACGACTTCCTGCGTTTGTGAGCGGCGCTCCTCGAAGATGGCCTCGATGGCGGCGGCGGCCTTGCGGCCGATGAGCGGGGCGGCAAGGGCAAACCGCTCGTGCTGGACGTCGAGGTCGCGGGCCTCGCCGAGCGAGCGGCCGAGCCAACGGAGCTCGCGGCGCTGCTCGGCGAGCGCGGGTGGCAGGACATCCCCGAAGGTCTTGAGGGCGGCCCGCAGCCTGCGCGACGCGACGCGCATCTGGTGGACGCCTTCGACGTCCTCGCCGAGGCGGGCGACGGGCTCGTGCTCGACCAGGCGGAGGAAGCCGCGCCGGAGGGCCGCGTAGGCGACTTCGGCCAGGGAGCTTCCGCGATCGATGGACATGGGACCCACGGGACTGGGTTCCCAGCCAGGCGAGGCGCCGGCCGCGGCGAGAGCGGCGGCGAGCTTTCCGGAGAGCGCGGGCCGGAGGCCGGCTCCATCCTGGAGGGCGTCCACGAACGGTTCAGCGCGCTCGACAGCGTCGTCCCCGACCTCAACCTCGACGCGCAGGAGCTCGAGAGTCTTGCTGCCTTCCCCGACGACGGTGCGGTCAAGGGCGATCTCCCCGAGGGGCCCCTCGCCGTCGGAGAGCGCCAGGGTCGTGCGGTGGGTGGTGAGGGCCGCCACGGAACGAAGGGAGTGCGGGCCGGCGAGCCTGCGGAGCAGGCGGCTGGCCTCGCCGGCGGGGTGGGCGACGGCCCCGGCGACCTCCCCGAGGCCGTCGAGGGGTTCGTCCACCTCGAAGCGCCTGCGGAGATGGCCCTCGCCGCCGGCGAGGCCCTTGAGCGTCAGCTCGGCGGCTTCCCCACGGTGCCGGGTGCGGCAGGCGAACCCTGCTCGCCAGACGAGCCAGCGGGCGGTGTCCCAGTACTCGTCGCGAAGCTCCCGCTGGGCGAGGGGCTCGATAGCGAAGGGCGCCGGGGTCTTGCGTTCGAGCCAGTCGCGGACGGCCTCGAGGTCGTCCGGGATGAACTGCCACTCTATTTCCATAACTCTGGCGGAGTTCGTCATGGAGCCAGTATCGTACCGGGGTACAGGATCTTCGGCCTTACACGGGGCGTTGACCCGGCGGCGGTTTGTTAGCGGAGAGAATCACGTGGTGTCCACTGTCCTCTCGCGAGAGCGATCCTGGCTTCGCTTCAACCACCGCGTGCTGCTACAGGCGACGCGAGACGATGTGCCCCTGCTGGAGAAGCTGCGATTCCTCGCGATCTTCGCTTCGAACCTGGACGAGTTCTTCGCAGCGCGCATCTACGGCGTGTACGAACGGGAACGGAGCGGCGGGCGGCAAGAGGCGGACGAGTACCGGGCGGTCCTCGCGGAAGCGTACGAGAGCGCGCTGCAGGCGACCGAGATCCACG
>DAOUID010000195.1:0-4092 GCA_034428315.1 Dehalococcoidia bacterium | reverse complement strand
GAGCCGGACGTAAGCGACATCTCGTTCCGCCTGCTGCGGCACTACGCCTCCTCCGTGCGCCACCGCAAGTACCACGGACTCGACATCGTCACGGTCGAGGTCGAGGGTTCTCGCCAATGAGTCCGCCGCCTGGGGAGCATGGCAGAATGCGGGCGCTGGCCTACGGGTTCTGAATAGAGGAGTCACTCACATGAACGGCTACATGATCATCAACACCGAGGTCTTTGACCCGGACGTCTTCGCCGAGTTCCGCCCGAAGATCGCGGAGGCCATGAAGGCCCACGGGGGAAGGTTCCTGGTGCGCGGCGGCACGGTCGACGTCACCGAGGGGGACTGGGAGTTTCAGCGCGTCGTGATCATGGAGTTCGACAGCTTCGAGCGCGCTCGCGGCTTTGTCCGCTCGCCGGAGTACACGGCGCTCCAGGACCTTCGCGATCGGTGCATGCACTCGAAGACGATGGTGGTCGAGGGGTACAACCCGGACGCCGATTCCTGATTGAGCTTGACATGCCTGGTGCCGTCCAGGCACGGGCCAAGTCGCCGACATCCGCCTTGCCAAAGTTTGCCAAGCAGGCTAGCGTTGCGGCATGGGCACCATGAATGTCTCGCTGCCCGAGTCCCTCAAGGCCTTTGTGGACGAGCAGGTCAACGCCCGCGGGTACGGCTCGACGAGCGAGTACGTACGCGAGCTGATCCGGAAGGAACAAGACGTCCAGCGCCTGCGCGACCTGCTCCTTGAGGGGGCCGCATCGCCAGTCGCGGGTGTCGCCGACAAGGCCTTCTTCGAGAGTCTTCGTCAAGAGGTACGGGAAGCCACGCAAGAGTGAGCCCGAAGCCTGTCGTCTACCGTGAACGGGCGAAACGCGACATCGGCGAGGCCCAAGAGCGCTACCCGTCCGAAGCCTCGGCAGCAGTAACCCTGAGATTCCTTGAAGCCCTTGAACTCGCCTTCGAGCGCATGGCGGAGCACGCCTCCAGCGGTTCGCCACGGTACGCGAGCGTCCTGGGCATCCCGGACCTGCGGGCCTGGAACGTGACAGGGTTCCCGTACGTCATCTTCGCCCTCGAGGAGGAGGCCGTCGTCGACGCCTGGAGGGTCCTGCACGCGGCAAGCGACATCGCCGCGTGGCTGCAGGGGCCGGAAATCGACTGACCGCCGGGGGGCTGCGCTCGCCCTACACCACCGCCAGGGCGTCGACCGCCGTGCCGCGGAGGGCGAAGGGGCCGGCGTGGTCGATGCGCACGTCGACGAGGGCGCCGGTGCGGGCGGGAACGTCGAGGTGGACGAGCTTGCCGGTGCGCGTGCGGCCGTAGGGCTGCCCCTTCTTGCTGACGCCCTCGACGAGGATGGTCTGCGTGGAGCTGAGGAGGGATTCGTTGATCTGGCGAGAGATGCGCTCCTCGAGGGCGTTCACGCGCTGGAGGCGCTCGGACTTGATCTCGGCGGGAACGTCGTCGGGCATCTTGCGGTAGGCGATGGTGCCGGGACGGGGGGAGTAGGCGGCGGAGTGGACCTTATCGAAGCGCAAATCTTCGAGTAGCTCCAGAGTCTCCTCGAAGTCGGCCGCGGTCTCGCCGGGGTAGCCGACGATGACGTCGGTGGTGATGCCGGCGTCGGGCATGAGGGCCCGCACCTCGGCCACCTTCTCCAGGTACTCGGCCTTCGTGTAGCCGCGCCTCATCGACTCGAGGACGGCGTCGCTGCCGGCCTGGACGGGGAGGGAGAAGCACTCCATCACCTTCGGCAGCTCCGCCACCGCCTCCAGGATGCGCGGGGTCATGTCCTTCGGGTAGGAGGTGAGGAAGCGGATGCGGGCGAGCAGCTCGACGGCGGAGAGCTCGCGCATCAGGTCACCGAGGTCGGGGGTGCCGTCGAGGTCGTGGCCGTAGGCCTCGACCGTCTGGCCGAGCAGGGTCACCTCGCGCACATCGTTGGCGGCGAGGTAGGCGACCTCGCGCACGACCTCGTCGACGGGACGGCTGCGCTCGCGGCCGCGGCGGTAGGGAACGATGCAGTAGGTGCAGAACTTGTCGCAGCCGTGGACGACGGGCACGTAGGCGGTGGGGCCGTCGGGCACGGCGAAGGTGGAAGGCCAGAACTCGCCGCCGAGGTTCTCGGCGGGCTCCTCGACGAGCGCCATGATGGGCTCGAACTGCTGGGGCCGGGCGAACACGTCGACAAAGGGGAAGCGCTTCTCGAGGTCGGTCGTGCGGAGGCCGACCATGCAGCCCATGACGGCGACCTTGAGGTCGGGGCGCTCCTCTTTGACGAGGCGGACGCGGCCGAGCTGGGAGTAGGCGCGGTCCTCGGCGTGCTGGCGCACACTGCAGGTGTTGATCACGACGATGTCGGCGTCGCCCGCCTCGGGCACGGGTTCCATGCCGAGGCGCGTGAAGCCGGCGGCAAGCTTCTCGCTGTCCGCGACGTTCATCTGGCAGCCAACAGTCCAGAGAAAGTAGCGCTCGGTCATTCGTTGCTCTCGGGTCGTGCGTGGCGGAGGGGGAGGGATTCGAACCCTCGACCGACGTTTCCACCGGTAAGCGCTTAGCAGGCGCCCGCACTAGGCCACTATGCGACCCCTCCGCAGGCATTGTAGGCACGGGATCGCTTGCGCCACATCCGGCGCGGTTTCGTTTGCCGGCACGCCCTACACTCTCCCTATGGCGCCCGCCGTGGTCGTGGTCATCTTCACCGTGCTGGAGGGACGGCTCTCCGTGCTCCTGATCGAGCGCGCGGCCGAGCCCTGCCAGGGGGAGTGGGCGCTGCCGGGCGGCCTGCTCCAGCCGAACGAGACGCTGGACGGGGCGGCCAGCCGCAAGCTGCAGGACGAGACCGGCCTCACGGACGTGTTCCTGGAGCAGCTCTACAGCTTCGACGCCACGGACGAGGGGAACGCGGGGATCGTCGTCGCGTACTTCGCCCTGCTGCCGGCAGCGCAGGCGCGGCTGCGGCGGGAGCTGGAGTGGCGTCCCGCCTGGCACGCGCTACGGGACCTGGACGCGCTGGCCTTCGAGAACGAGCGCATCCTCGAATACGCTCGCGAGCGGCTGCGGAACAAGCTCGCCTACACGAACGTGGCCTCCAGCTTCCTGCCCCGGCGCTTCACGCTGCGGGAGCTGCAGGGGGTCTATGAGGCGATCCTCGAGGAGCCGGTGGACAAGCGGAACTTCCGGCGGCGGATGGTCGGGCTTGGCATCGTGCGGGCGACGAACGAGACCCGCAAGGAAGGCGCCCACCGCCCCGCCCGCCTCTACGAGTTTTCTTAATTTCTGGGCCGGCAGGGTTCGAGCCACCGCACGGAGGGGCGTAGAGAACACAGCGGTGGTTGGTGGTCGGTGGTCGGTGGTCGGTGGTCGGTGGTCGGTGGTCGGTGGTCGGTGGTCGGTGGTCGGTGAGGAGTAACCCGCGTGGGACTCGGGCGCCAGTCACGAACCACTAGCCACGAACCACCAGTCACTCCACCCGCCACGAACTCCTCCGCGTCGCGTCGGGAGTAACGCGCGGGAACCTCAAGGTAGCGTCCCCACTCCGGGTCGGAGGAGAACGAGAACACGTCGTCGGCATCGTCCGCGCGGAAGGGGCGCAAGAGGAGGCGCTCGGTGCGGATCTCGGGCGGGCGTTCGCTCACGACTGCGTCACTCATCGGTCTCCGGCGGCGACCACTCCTCGCGGAGGATGGAATAGAAGGCGTCGTCCACGTACTCGCCGCGGATCAGGCGGTTGCGGCGCAGGACGCCTTCAGGCTTCATGCCCAGCTTCTCCATGACGCGCCTGGAGGCGGCGTTGGCGGAGACGGCATAGCCAAAGATGCGCACGAGGCCCATCGACTCAAAGCCATGGCCGAGCACTGCCGCCGCGGCCTCCGTGATCAGGCCCTGTCCCCACAGCGGCCGGGCGATGGCGAAGCCCAGCTCGGCTACACCCTCAGGCCCGGGCGTGAGGTCAACATTCCCCACTACGCGCCCGTCGTCGACAAGCGCCCACCGCAGGTTCTCCTCCGGATCGGTGAGGACGAGGCGGGCAACGAACTCCTCGGCGTCGCGTGGCGTATAGGGAGCGGGAACCTGGATGTAGCGACCCCACTCCAGGTC
>DAOUID010000194.1:0-4815 GCA_034428315.1 Dehalococcoidia bacterium | reverse complement strand
TTCTCGGTGCCCCCTTATGTCGCCGAGATAGTGCTCCTCCCGTGACCGCATCCGCGCCGCCGCCTCGCCCCCGCCCTCGTGGTCGTACCCGCAGAGGTGCAGGATGCCGTGCGTCAGCAGGTGCGCCATCTCGTCCGCGAGCGGGTGACCCAGCTCCGCTGCCTGCCGGCGAGCGGTCGGCACGCTGATGGCGATCTCGCCGAGACTCGGCGCCTCCCCCTCCCCGAGCGGCGCCTCCGCCGCCTCGGGAAACGCGAGCACATCCGTGGGCGCATCGATCCCGAGGAAGCGGTTGTTCAGGTCTTGAAGCGTCTCGTCGTCCGTGGTCAGCACCGTGAGTGCGACCCCGTCTGCCACGCCCTCCCCCTCCAGCACGCGCCCGGCGAGCGCTTCGAGGGCGGCGAGATCAACGCCCTCGGGCTCGCTCTCGACCACGAAGTCGGTGGAGTGGGCCATGCCGCGCTAGCTGACGGCGAAGATGGCGGCGGCTTCGCGGGCGGCGTCCACCAGCGGCGTCGGGATGATGCCGAAGACGATCACGCCCACGGTGGCCACGCCCAGCGCCACCCCCACCGTCGGGGAGATCGCCAGGCGCTGCTCCTCTTCTGCCTCACCAAGGAACATCTGCCGCACGACCGCGAGGTAGTAGTAGGCCGAGATCACCGAGTTCAGCACACCGATGATCACCAGCCAGGCCAGGTCCGCCTGGATGCCCGCGTTGAACACGTACAGCTTCGCCCAGAACCCCGCCGTCGGCGGGATCCCGGCGAGCGAGATGAGGCAGAAGGCCAAGGCCAGCGCCAGCAGCGGCGCCCGCCGCCACATGCCCGCGTAGTCCGCGATGTCGTCGCTGCCGATGCGCTGCGAGATGCCGATCACGGCGATGAACGCGCCCAGGTTCGTGAAGGCGTAGGCCGCCACGAAGAGCAGCACGCCGCTCGCGCCCTGCACGAAGTGCTCCCCCGCGATCGAGATCGCGGCCAGGCCGATCATGAAGTTGCCCGCCTGCGCGATCGACGAGTACCCCAGCATCCGCTTGATGTCGCGCTGCACGATCGCGAGCACGTTCCCCAGCGTCATCGAGACCGCCGCGATGACCGCGAAGATCATCGCCCAGTCGTTGCTCAGGAACTGTTCACCCAGCCCCTCGAAGAAGAGCCGCATGACCACGGCGAAGGCGGCTGCCTTCGACCCCACGGAGAGGAACGCGGCCACGGGCGTGGGCGCGCCCTGGTACACGTCCGGGACCCACATCTGGAAGGGGACGACCGCCATCTTGAAGCCGAACCCGGCGATCAGCAGGATGCTCGCCACCACGAGCAGCGAGCGGTTGTCCGCTCCGCTGTTGGAGATGGCCGAGGAGATGTCCGTCAGCAGCGTCGAGCCGGCGAACCCGTAGAGCAGCGCCATGCCGTAGAGCAGGAGGGCCGAGGCGATGGCCCCCAGCAGCAGGTACTTCATGCCCGCTTCGCTCGATCGCTGGTCCTTGCCCCATCCGGCGAGGATGTACTGCGGGATCGAACTGAGCTCGAGCGCCAGGAAGATCGTGATCAGGTCGCGCGCACCGGCCAGGAACATCAGCCCCGCCGACGCCGTCAGGACCAGCGCGAAGTACTCCGACTGCCGCCGCCCTACCCGGTCCACCCAGTCGATCGAGGCGATCACCACGATCGCGGTGATGCCCGCGAACACGTACTGGAAGAACACCGCGTACTGGTCGATCGCGAAAGTGCCGTCGAACGCGGTCTGGAAGTCCCCCCGGATGACCCACGTCGAGGTCCAGATGGCTGCCCCGAGGATGCCCGCGAGGGCGATGTAGGGCAGGTAGGCCCGGCGGTTCGGCAGGAGCGCGTCCCAGACGAGGACGGCGCCCGCGGCGAGCAGGATCGCGAGCTGGGGTCCGACGATGTCGAGTTCGCTCACCCTGCCACCCTCGCGCTCACGACCCCGATCGCGGGATCGAGCATGTCCATGATCAGGCTCGGGTAGACGCCCAGCAGGATCACCAGTGCCGCCAGGCCGACCACGCTCGCGTGCTCCCACCAGTGGCGCTGGTCGTCCGCCTCATCCCACTCGTGGCGCACCGGGCCGAAGACGACCCGTTGCAGCGTCCAGAGGATGTACCCGGCGGAGAGCACCACGCCGAAGATGGCCATCAGCACGGCCCACTCGTGCTTCTGGAAGGCGCCGATGAAGACCGTCACTTCCGCGATGAAACCCGCCAGCGCGGGCAGGCCCACGCTCGCGAAGCCCGCGAACACGAGCCCCGTCGCGATCAGCGGCATCTGCCGGGCGAGGCCGCCCAGCTTCCCGATCTCGCGCGTGTGCGTACGCTCGTACATCAGCCCCACCACCACGAAGAGCATCCCCGTGATCAGGCCGTGAGCCAGCATCTGGTAGGCCGCGCCCACCATCGCCGTCGTCCCCAGCGCCCCGATGCCGAGCAGCACGAGGCCCATGTGGCTCACCGACGAGTAGGCGATGAGACGTTTCACGTCCGTCTGCCGGAAGGTCACGAACGCCCCGTAGAGCACGCTGATGGAGCCGATGGCCGCCAGCCAGATGCCGTAGTCGTTCGCCTGCCCGGGGAGGATGGTGACGCAGGTGCGGATGATGGCGTAACCGCCCATCTTCAGGAGAACGCCCGCCAGCATCACCGAGACGGCCGTGGGCGCGTCGCTGTGGGCGTCCGGGAGCCACGTGTGCAGCGGCACGATCGGCAGCTTCACCGCGAACCCGATGAACAGGAACAGGAACACCAGTTGCAGGGGCAGCACCGCGCTCGTGATGGTCTCCGTGCCCAGCACCTGCATGTCGAAGGTGCCCGCGCTGACGGCCAGCGCGAGGATCGCCACGAGCATGAAGGCCGAGCCCGCCACCGTGTACAGCACGAACTTCATCGCCGAGTACTCGCGCCGTCCCGAACCCCAGATCGAGATGAGCAGGTACATCGGGAACAGCTCCAGCTCCCAGAACAGGAAGAAGAGCAGGAAGTCCATCGCCGTGAACACGCCGAGCACCGATGTCGAGAGCACCATCAGGCTGGCGAAGTACGCCCGCGGGCGGTGCTCGATGTTGAACGAGATCAGCACCGACGCCGTCGTCAGGAACGTCGTCAGCACCACCAGCGGCATGCTCAACCCGTCGACGGCGAGGAAGTACTGGATGTCGAAGAAGCCGGCGTCGATCCAGGGCTCGCGTACGATGTACTGGAACCCCCCGCCCGTCTCGAAGTCGAAGAACATCACCAGCGAGATGGCCAGCGCAACCAGCGAGCCCAGCAGCGCCACCCAGCGCGACTGCTGCGCCCGGCCGGAGGGCAGCAGCAGGACCAGCAGCCCCGCGAAGGCGGGCAGGAACACGAGCACGGTCAGCAGCATTCCACCCTCCTACAGCGGATTCGCGATGAACACGATGATGGCGACGATGAAGACGCCGGCGGCGATACCCACCCCGTAGAGCTGCACCTGCCCGGTCTGGGCGTGGCGCAGCACGCGGCTCGATTGCGCGCCCACCCAGCCGGTACCGTTCACGGCCCCGTCCACGGCGAGCGTGTCGAACATCTCCACCAGCCTGTTCCAGCCGCGCTGGAAGGCGGCTACGGCGAAGGCCCGTTCGTACAGGTCGTCCAGGAAGAACTTGTTCTCGAGGAGAGCGGCGATGGGGAAGGCGGTCCTGCGGATCTCGGCCGAGGAGACGAGGCGCTTGTGGTAGATGGCCCACGCCGTTGCAATGCCCGCCACGGCGATGATCGACGACGTGATCGCGATCCCGTAGCTGAAGGCAGGCGCCTTGTGGATGGCATCTGCCGGCACGGCCGCCTCGACGAAGTGGTGGAACTCCTTGCCCCACGCCCACCAGCCGGCCGCGATCGCGCCCGCCGTCAGGATCAGGAGCGGCACCGTCATCACCCAGGACGACTCGTGCGGGTGCGCCGGGTCGCCGTGGAAGTGCGAGTCCTCATCCTCGTGGTCGACGGGCTCGCCGCCCTTGTACTCCCCGAAGAAGGTCATGAAGACCGCTCGGAACATGTAGAGCGCCGTCACGAAGGAGGCGATCGCGGCGACCGTGTAGAGGCCCTTGTGGTTGACCCACGCCTCCAGCAGGATCTCGTCCTTCGACCAGAATCCCGCCAGCGGGAAGATGCCCGAAAGGCTCAGGGTGCCGATCAGGAACGTCCAGAACGTGATCGGCATCACCGTTCGCAGGCCGCCCATGAGGCGCATGTCGAACGTATTGGTCGCGTGGTTCACCGAGCCGCTGCCGAGGAAGAGCAGCGCCTTGAAGAAGGCGTGCGTGAACAGGTGGAAGACCGCCACCGCATACCCGAACACGCCCAGCGCCAGCATCATGTAGCCGAGCTGGCTGATCGTGGAGTAGGCGAGCACCCGCTTCAGGTCCGTCTGCACGAGCGCCAGCGAGGCCCCCACCGCCACCGTCGCCGCTCCGATCCAGCCCACCACCGTGAGGGCGTCCGGCGACGCGTCGATGACCGGCCAGAAGCGCGCCATCAGGTAGACGCCCGCAGCGACCATCGTGGCCGCGTGGATGAGGGCCGAGACCGGCGTCGGGCCCTCCATTGCGTCGGGAAGCCACACGTGCAGGGGGAACTGCGCGCTCTTGCCGACAGCGCCCGCGAACAACCCGAGGCCGAACAGTGTGATCGTCGTCATGGAGAGCGTGCCGGCCAGCGCCAGGTCGTGGATCTCGTGGATGGCGAACGTCTCGCCCCGCGTCCAGATGAGCAGGATCGCGGCCAGGAGACCGAGGTCGCCCAGGCGCGTCACGATGAACGCCTTCTTGGCCGCCGCCGCC
>DAOUID010000193.1:0-5041 GCA_034428315.1 Dehalococcoidia bacterium | reverse complement strand
CCCACGTTCCACTCGCCGTCCGGCGCCCACGTCTGGCCCCACGCCTCGGCGTCGAAGCGGTTGACCGCGTCGACGTAGCGCTCGGCCACCATGCGGATGGCGGTGTAGTCCTCGACTGTCGGCTTACCCATTTGCGTTTCTCCCGTTTGGTTTTGCCCTGTGCGCCCTGCGCCAGCGGGCCGCTGTTGTTAGTGGTGTTCCCAGGCCATGTAGGGATAGAAGTCCCCGCGCAGGTCGTCGCCGCTGTACAGCAGTTCGTGCGTCCGCTTGGCGAAGAGCCACTGGCCGTCGATGCGCACGAGGTCGTCCTCGTACACGGTTACCCCGGCCATGCGCGTGTCGTCCCCGATCTGGACGTCCTCGGTGTGGTACCAGCGCGCCGAAGCCGTATCGCCATCGACGCTGTCCACCACGCCCGAGTTCACGAGCATCACGACCGCCCGCATGTCGGACATCGCCCGCTCCCAGAACTGGGCCAACTGCGCCCGTCCCCGCGGCGGATTCTCGCCCCCGTACTCCCACACGCCGTCGGGCGCCCACGTCGCGATCCATGCCTCAGGGTCGCGACGGTTGATAGCGTCGACGTAGCGCTCGCAGAGCTGGCGGATGGCCGAATACTCGTCCGGCATGGGCAGCGCATGGTACAGGGTTCGAGCGGCGGCGGGGGCGCGTCCCCTGCCGGTGCGCCTTGGACAGTGCCGCCCCCAGCAGGCACGATCGGAGCACTTCCATTCGCGAGGCCGCCATGAGCACCACCCCCCTCGAGATTCTCCGCACCGGACTCACCTCCATGCACGCCCTCCTCGACCAGGCGATCGGCGACATGACCCTGGAGCAACTCAACTTCCACCCCACCGAGGGGGGGCTCAACCCCTTCTTCAGCCTCTGGCACTACGTCCGCACCGAGGACAACATCGTCAACTACATCGCCCAGGGCCGGCCCACGGTCTGGCTCGAGGGCGGCTACGACCAACGCTTCGGCCTCCATCGCACCTCGCAGGGCACCGGCATGCCCGAGGAAGAGGCGAAGGCCATGGCCCTCAACGACCTCGACGGCTGGCGCGAGTACCAGCCCCGCGTCTGGCAGGCCACGGACGACTATCTCGCCACCATGTCCCCCGACGAGTTCGACACTCGGACGGTCACCATCAAGCCGCTCGGGGAGATGTCGCTCTGGCAGGGGCTCAACGGCGTCTGCCTCAGCCACGGGTACCGGCACGTGGGCGAAATCGAGTACGCCCGCGGCATCCTCGGCCTTGGCGGGCTGACGATCTAGTCGGATTCGTCCGCTTCGTCCTCGCCCCGCGACTCCAGCACGCCGATGCGGCGGTCGAGGCTGCGCAGCGAGTAGCGGATGATCGCCATCGTCACGAAGAAGTCGAACCACAGCATCACCGCGCCCACGATCATGAAGGCGTCCTGGATGATCCGGTGGTTCACCAGCACGGCCGCCAGGATGAACGCGATACCCACCCCCGAGAGGAGCGAGGGCACGACGATGAGCGCGCCGCCGACCGTTCTCCGTACCGTCATGCGCCCTCCCCCAGCCGGGCGCTCTCCCGGGCCAGCAGGCCCAGCCCCATTGGCCCCAGCGCCAGCGCCTCGCGATGGAACGTCGCGAGGTCGAAGTCTGCCCCGAGGCTCTGGCGCGCCGCTTCGCGGGCGGCCAGCCACTCCCGCTCCCCCACCTTGTAGCTGATCGCCTGCCCGGGAAGGCCCAGGTAGCGGTCGATCTCACTCGCGATGAAGTCCTCGGGGAAGTGGCTGCGCGTCTTCGCGAACTCGTCGCCCAGCTCCGGTGTCCAGCGCTCGCCGGGATGGAACGGCTGCCCCTCGGGGATGTCCAGCTCCAGGTGCATGCCGATGTCGATGATGACGCGCACGCTCCGCAGCGCCTGCGAGGCCAGCAGCCCCATGCGGTAGTCGGGCACCTCCAGGTACCCGAGCTCGCCCATCAGGCGCTCGGCGTAGAGCGCCCAGCCTTCCACGTAGCCCGAGCAGTCGCCCAGCAGCCGCTGGAAGCGCGCCAGGTCGAGCAGGCGGGTGTTGCCCCGCTCGAGGTGGTGTCCCGGGACGCCCTCGTGGTAGGCGATCGAGACCTCGCCCCAGAGGGGGAAGCGCGTCTTCCCGCCCGTCGGGTACCACGTCCTCCCCGGCCGCGAGAAGTCCTCCGAGGGACCCGTGTAGTACATCGCCAGCGCGCCGCCCGGTGGCGCGATCATCGCCTCGATCCGCTGCAGCTTCTCCGGGATGTCGAAGTGCGTGCCGTTCAGGTCGGCGATCGTCTGCTCCTGCAGGTCCTGCATCCACTGCCGGAAGGGCTCGACCCCCTCGATCGCCCGTTCAGGGTCCGTCTCCAGCACGACCTTCGCCGCCTCGACACCCTCCCCCGGCGCGATCTGTTCCGCAGCCGCCTCCATCTCTGCCTGGATGCGGTGGATCTCCTCCCACCCCCAGCGATACGTCTCGCGCAGGTCCAGGTGGCAGCGGTTGTAGGAACGCGCGTAACGGGCGTACCGCTCCTCCCCCACGGCGTCCTGCTCGATGGCCCGGGGCAGGTAGGACTCGCGCAGGAACGCGCCGAAGGCGGCATAGCTCTCGCCTGCGGCCCGCGCGGCCCTGTCGAGGTCGCGTCGCAGCCCTTCGGAGAGGCCGTCGCCCGCCCGATTCACGAATTCGGCGAAGAACCCTCCGTCGCCGTTCCCGGCCCACGTCTCGCACTGCGTCCGGCACGCCTCTACCTGTCGGCGGGGGGCCGCGCGACCCGCCGACAACCCCGCTTCCAGCGTCGAGCGGTAGCTGGCCAGGGCGCCTGGCAGCCGCGCCAGCCGCCGCGCGATCGTTGCCCAGTCCGCTTCCCCGTCCGTGGGCATCAGGTCGAAGGTGCTGCGCAGCCCCTGCATCGGCGAGGCCAGCACGTTCAGCCCCGCCAGGTAGTCGCCCGTCTCGTGCAGCTCGATGTCGATGGTGAGCGCCTCGCGCATCACCTCGCGCAGGATGCGGTCGCCCTCCGTTTCGAGCGGCAGCGCCTCCAGCTCGGCGAGCGTGTCCCGCGTGTGCTGGTCCCGCTCCTCGAATCCCTCGACCGAATAGTCCGTGAGCTTGTCCTCATGACCCGCGATCCCGAGGCTCGTGGCCGCGTTCGGATGAAGCGCCGCCAGCTCCTCGACATACCGGTCCCCGAGTTCCGTGATCGCCGACATCAGCGTCCTAGCTTGCCACCGTCCCGGCGGGACCGCGAGGGAACGCGTGCCGGTGCCGCGTTCCGCTCTCCCCAAGAGTCGATCGCCACCAGCCGGTCGAGCGGCTGCCGCCGCTGCTCCCGGACCTCGCGGCGCTGCAGATCCTCGGGCAGCGACTCAACCGCTCCCGGGAACCCGACCGCGAACACCACGAGCACGCGGAGCTCGTCCGGAGTGCCGAACGTGCTTCGGACCGCCTCCTCGTCGAACCCCGCCATCGGGTGGGCGACGAGACCGAGCGCCGTCGCCTGCGCCATCAGGTTCCCCGCGGCGATCCCCGCGTGGAAGGACCAGAGCGCCCGATCCTCCCCGTACGACTCGGCGTGCTCGTGCGCGGGCATCGACCCGAGCGCCACCAGCAACGGCGCGCCCGGCGCCCAGTTGCGGTTCCCTTCCGAGAGCGCCGCCACCAGTTCGGCCCGCACCGTCTCGGACTCGGCCACGAGCAACCGCGCCGACTGCACGTTCCCGTGGCTGGGCGCGACCGAGACTGCCCGCCACAGCAGCTCCTGCGTCTCCGCGGGAACCGCGCGCGGATCGAAGGCGCGCCGTGCGCGCCTGCCCGAGAGCGCCTCGATCAGTTCCACCATCGCCCCTCCGGCGCGCGATCGTGCCACCCTCCCGCCGCCGGTGCTAGGGTGACCTACCATGCCCACGTTCGTCGGCCTCGACCTCGCCTGGACCGCCCACCGGGATGACTTCCCACAAGAGAGTGGCATCTGTGTGCTGGAGGGTGAGCAGGGGTCGGATCTGAGATGTTCGCGAGTCGAAGCTGCTCGATATCACATTTCAGACCTTGCGCAACAGCTGAGTAGCTTCGAAGGTCCAGTGTTCGTGGCAATCGACGCGCCGCTGATTGTGACCGAGAGTCGTAGTGCCGACAGGGAAGTCAGCAAGGTCTTCAGCTACCCCTACTACGCAGGCCCCTACACAGTGACGCCAGCCTGGCTGGACCAGGGGGACACGTGGGCTGGACCGAGACTCGGCGCGCTCCTTGAAGGTTTGGGTTTCGACCTCGACCCGTCCAGTCTCCAGCACGGGGAGCGTTCTGGTCCGATGGCCATTGAGGTCTACCCTCACCCAATTCACGTCAGCCTGTTCGGACTGAGTCGACGCATTCCTTACAAGAAGGGCTCCGTCGCGAAGAAGCGCCGTGGTCTGAGCGCCTATCAGAGTCACCTAGAGGCCTACTTCAGGCAGCACGCACCGGGCGTACTTGAGAACCTCAAGGTTCGGAAGGCGCTCGACCCTGCGACGCTCGAAGGGTTGAAGGGAACCTCACGGAAGGGCGTTCCCACGCTCAAGCACTACGAAGACACTCTTGATGGACTCACGTGTGCGTTGTATGCGTGGTTTGCTTGGCTCCACCCTCAAGACTGGAGAATATACGGCGACCTGAACGGCTATATCGTCGCCCCGCACGACCCCAACGAACCGGCGTCGCTTCTCTGACGCGCTACATCCGCTCCGGAGCCGTCATCCCCATCAGGTCGAGTACGCGCCCCAGGGCGATCTTCGCGGCCAGCACGAGCCGCAGCCGCGCCGCCGTGAGCGCGGCGTCGTCCGTGATCACCTTCAGGTTCGGGTCGCCCTGCTGCCGGAAAGCGTCGTTGAAGGCGTGGAACGAGGTCGCCAGCTCCATGCCGTAGTGCGCCAGGTGCTGGGGCTCGTAGGTCGTCGCGACCAGCTCGATGACCCGGAAGTGATTTTGGGGGGAAAATATGGCATGGCCATTGATATGTGGAGTCTAGGCTGTATTTTGGCAGAACTGCTGACTGGCTATCCACTGTTCCCAGGTG